>DASZPH010000012.1:0-41844 GCA_035550375.1 Pirellulales bacterium
AACGCCCAGGGGTTCGTCGATCTCGATGACTTGAAGGCGAAGCTCGACGACCAGACGGCCGTGTTCATGATCACGAACCCGAACACGCTCGGCCTGTTCGAGAAGAACATCCGGCAAATCGCCGACTTGGTGCACGGCGTCGGCGGGTTGCTGTATCTCGACGGCGCGAACATGAACGCGATTCTCGGCATCGCGCGGCCCGGCGACTTCGGCGCCGACATGATGCACTACAACCCGCACAAGACGTTCAGCGGTCCGCATGGCGGCGGCGGGCCGGGGGCGGGTCCCATCGCGGTGCGTGAGATGCTCGAACCGTTCCTGCCAGTGCCGGTTGTAGAACGTGCGGGGGAGGGCTACCGGTTGAGCTACGACCGGCCGCACTCGATCGGCCGCGTGCGGAGTTTCTTTGGCAACGTCGGCGTGCTTGTGCGTGCCTACTGCTATATCCGCACTTACGGAGCGGAGGGGCTGCGGCGCGTCAGCGAGAACGCCGTTCTCAACGCCAATTACCTGCTGAGCCGGATCAAGCATCGGTTTCCGGTGCCGCAAGGCGATCGCTGCATGCACGAGTTCGTCGCGTCGGCCGCCAGGCTCAAAGCCGAGAGCGATATTTCCGCGATGGACGTTGCCAAGCGTCTTTTGGACTACGGCTTTCACGCTCCGACCGTCTACTTTCCGCCGATCGTTCGCGAAGCGCTCATGGTCGAGCCGACCGAGACGGAGAGCAAGGAGACGCTCGACGCCTTCGCGGAGGCGTTGTTAAAAATCGCCGACGAGCCTGCCGACTTTCTTCACAACGCCCCACACACGACAGCCATCAGTCGGCCCGACGACGTGAAGGCGGCCCGGCAGCCGGTGGTGAGGGGTTGAGGCCTCGCGGTTGGGCGGCGGCGATGACCACGGCTCGACCAGGATTTCACCTGAAATGACGATGGCGTGCGGATCGGCTTGAAGCAAGCGGATGAGTTGGCGGGCCGGGCCGCCGGCGTTCTTCGTGGAGCGGACCAGATTTACACCCTCGGCGGAATCGCTTCGCCTGCCACCAGCGCTCCGTTGCCCGAGATGCTGGAATCACCCACGACTAGCTCGGGCCGCAGGCTGAGCAGTTCCTCCTGGACGCGATAGCGAGCCTCGCCGTCTTGCGGCTGGAGCCGATAGTGGCTGCCGTCCGCCCGAAGAATGCGGGCCTTGACGTTGTCTCGCAAGTAGGCGGGTACGATCTCCTTCAAGACCCGTTGCTTCAGCTCCGGCGCCTCGATGGGGAACATCACTTCCACGCGGCGATAAAAGTTGCGCGGCATCCAGTCGGCGCTGGCCAGAAAGACCTGCGCCTCGTCGTCGGGGCTGAAGACGAACACGCGGCTGTGCTCCAAGAAGCGGTCGACGATGCTCCGCACGTGAATCGTTTCGGAAATGCCGGGCAGCCCTGGACGCAGGCAGCAGATGCCGCGGCAAATCAAGTCGATCGGCACCCCCGCCTGGCTGGCCCGATAGAGGGCCTCGATCACCCGGTAGTCGACCAGCGAATTGAGCTTGGCGAAAATGCGCGAGGGACGCCCGGAGCGGGCGCGTTGCGCTTGCTCCTCGATGAGCTCGATGGTGCGGCGGTGCAGGTCGGCCGGCGCCACGAGCAGCTTCCGCCAGCGGTGCCCCTGCGAGTAACCGGTGAGCAGATTGAACAGGGCCGAAGCGTCGGCCGCGACGTCTTCGTTGGCCGTGAAGAGCCCCAGGTCGGTGTAGACGAGCGCCGTCGTCGGGTTGTAGTTCCCCGTCGACAGATGGACGTAACGCCGAACCACGCCCGCTTCCTGCCGCACGACCAGCGACAATTTGCAGTGTGTCTTCAGGTCGAGGAAGCCGAACACCACGTGGACGCCCGAGCGTTCGAGCTGCCGCGCCCAGCTTACGTTGGCCTCCTCGTCGAAGCGGGCCTTCAGCTCGACCAACGCCGTCACGTGTTTGCCGTTCTCGGCCGCCTGCATCAAGGCGCGCGTCACGGGTGAGTCGCCGCTGGTGCGGTAGAGCGTCTGCTTGATGGCCAGGACGTTCGGGTCTTTGGCTGCCCGGCTGACGAACTCGACCACCGGATCGAACGACTCGAACGGATGGTGCAGCAGGATGTCGTTGCGGCGGATGTTGGCAAAAATGTCGTCGCCGCCGCGGGAACGACGCCCGCGGGGCAAGCGGGGCGTGAAGGGAGGATCGCGCAAATGCTCGCGGCCCGGCACGCGCAGCAGCTCCATCACGGCCGTCAGGTCGAGTGGGCCGGGAATGCGGTACACTTCGCTGTACGAATCGGCCGAGCTCTCGTCTCCCTCGTGCAGTTCTTCCGGGTCGACGATCATCCGGATCAGCTCTTCGCTGCCGCTGGCCGAGACCTCGAGCCGCACCGCCTGCCCGCGTTGCCGGGCCTTCAGCCGATCTTCGATCAGCCGCAGCATGTCGTCTGATTCCTGCTCCAGCAACTCGATATCGCTGTCGCGCGTGATGCGGAAGGTCGTGCTCGTCAGCACCTCGAAGCCGCCAAAAAGTTCCGGCAGCCGGGCCGAGATGGCGTCTTCCAGCAAGATGAACTGCACGTCGTCCCCTTGGCCGATCGGCACCAGCCGCGGCAGCACTTGCGGAAGCTGCACCACCGCGAACAGGTGTTTTGGCCCCAACCCGTGCTCGCGCTCCAGCATGGCCGCCAGGTACAGGCCGCGGTTATGATAGCGGGGGCTGGGGTGGGCCGGGTCGACGGCCATCGGCGTCAGAATGGGGAAGGCCCGTTCGGTAAAGAAACGGTCCAGAATGTTGCGCTGTTCGGGTGTCAGCTCGTCGTGCTTCAGGAGGCGAATCCGCTGGTCGGCGAGCTGCGGGAGAACCGACTCGTTCCAGCAGCGATATTGGGCTGCCACGAGTTCCTTGGTGCGTGCGGCGATCCGCTGCAGTTGCACGAGGGCCCGCAACCCGTCCGGCGAGTAGTCTTCCGGCGCCCCGTCACCGAACGCCTGCTCGCGCAGCCCGGCCACGCGGACCATGAAGAACTCGTCGAGGTTCGAGCTGAAGATGGCCAGGAACTTCACCCGCTCCAAGAGCGGGTTCGATCCGTCGACCGCCTCTTCCAGCACGCGCGCGTTGAACTCCAGCCAGCTCAACTCGCGGTTGATGAAATGTTCGGCTAAAAAGACCTGTTCAGCCATGTCTCAGCGTTAGAGGCAGCAAAACCTTTTCGGGACGGCGAAGACGACAACCGGGGGTCGCGCCCGCTTGCCGGCGGCCCCTTAATCATACGTGGCGATGCTTGCTCGACAAATTGGTTCAGCGAAGATGGCCGAAAACGCCTCGAAAGACGGGGTTTTCGCTTTCTTCCGACCTTCGTCGGGCCGGCCGGCGCCGCCCGACCACCACAACTTCCTCCACATCTTTCATGCCGGAAACCGACGACTGGCGGGCCCTTTACCCGTTCGCTTCACATTGGCTCGACCTGGACGGCGTCCGATACCACTACCTCGACGAGGGGAGCGGGGAGCCGCTGCTCCTCGTTCACGGCAACCCGACCTGGTCGTTTTACTGGCGGGAGATCGTCAAAGGTCTACGGGGACGGTATCGGCTGATCGTGCCCGACCACGTCGGGTGCGGGCTTTCGGACAAGCCGCAGCGATACGAGTACCGCCTGGCGCGGCATATCGAAAACCTGCGGCGGCTCGTGGAACATTTGCAGCTCGAAGGGGTGACGCTGCTGGCGCACGATTGGGGGGGAGCGATCGGGCTGGGGGCCGCGCTCGCCGAACGGGCAAGGTTCCGCCGCTTCGTCCTCTTCAACACGGCGGCCTTCCGCGCAAACCGCATTCCCTGGCGAATTCGCGTTTGCCGGGCGCCCGTTCTTGGCGAGCTGGCCGTGCGGGGGCTGAACGCGTTCGCCCGCGCGGCCCTGTGGATGGCGGTGGCGAAGAGCGAGCGGATGACGCCTGCCGTTCGCGGCGGGCTTGTCGCGCCCTACGACACCTGGGCGAACCGGATCGCCATCGATCGATTCGTCAAGGACATTCCCGTTTCGCCGCGGCACCCGAGCTACGCCACCCTGGAGGCGATCGAGCGCGGCTTGCCCTCACTTGCCGGCCGGCCGTTTCTGTTTGTCTGGGGGATGCAAGACTGGTGTTTCACGCCGTACTTTCTGCAGCGCTTTTTGGAGTTTTTTCCGGGAGCGGAGGTCCATCGCCTGTTCGACGCGTCGCACTACGTGATTGAAGACGCCCACGAGCAGATCGTGCCGATCGTGGAGCGGTTTTTGGCGACCTACCCCCTATGACCCCAAAAGGGGCACCTGCCGACTCAATGGCAGAGAATGGCAGACAATGGCAGGTTGCCTCCGTGGCGGCGGCATCTTGCCGCCGTTGCCCGCACGGCATCACGTGGAGGTCGGGGCAGACAACGGCAGAACCGCGGCCCTCAAGCGGACCTTGGCTTTCCGGGGCAAAAGGTGCGAGTAGCCGCAAAACGCCGCCGGAACAAGAGAGCAGAAAGTTGAGCAGACCGGGTTGAGAAGAGAAAGGCCGAGGGTGCCGCGACGTCACCCGGTCGGCCAAAGTCGGCTCATTCTCTGCTGTTGGCCGCTTCGCAGCCGAAAATCGCGTTCAAGTCAATGCGTCAGCGTACGACGCGTCGTCGATGATGACGGGCGTTGGGTTACCGCTGGTGTTCTCGTCGGCCGCATCTTCCAAGCGGTTGATCCGCTCGCGCAGTTCGGTCGCCTCACGCAACCACGGCCCCAGTTGCAAGACGGCTTTCGCGGCCCTCCGGGCCTCCGACGGTTTGTCGCTTTCCATCAGCCGGTCGAAGATGCCGGCGGCCTTGCCGGCGAGACCGGCCAGCCGCCCCAGGGTGGCATCGAATATCCGGCCACGAGCCCGGCTCACGGCCCGTCGAAAGTCGGCGTCCGAAAGCCGGAGGTGGGCGGTTGGTTCGCCGACGCCGGCTTGCTCGGCGGCCTCCCGCGCCGTGGCGCCGCCGGCCAACGCCAGAACCAGTTCATCGTCGTCCGCGGTCGTTTGGCTCCCGTTCTCTTCGGCGGCCGCATCTTCCAGGCGGCTGACCCGCTCTTCGCGTTCGGTCGCCTCACGCAACCGCGGCCCCAGTTCCAGAACGGCCTTCGCGGCCCTGAGGGCCTCCGCCGGTTTGTCGCTTTCCATCAGCCGCTCCAAAGTCTCCGCGGCCTTGCTGGCGAGACCGGCCAGCCGGCCCCGAACGGCATCGAATATCCGCTCGCGGGCCTCGGTCACGGCCCGGCGAAAGTCGGCGTCCGCCAGCCGGCGGTAGGCCGTTCGTTCGCTGACGCCGACCTGCGCGGCGGCCTCCCGCACGGTGGCGCCGGCGGCCAATGCCAGAATCAGCTCGTCGTCGCCCGCGGACCTGCCATGCTGTTCCATCTCGACTTCCTCCTTCGCCTTGTCCTGATTAGCCCCTTGCATACCTGGAAAGATTTTCCAGTCAATCCATATTTGCTCTCGGCCTCGACCCGCCAGCGCGGTCGCGTCCTCAAGCCGAGTGCTGGCTTGAGAGGGACACTAAACCCGAAGCGTCGACGAGGGGCGACCACGGTCGGGTGGCACGCCCTGAGGTCTTCCGAAGGGCGTGTACGAAGCCTCGATAACCCATCGCCTTCTTGCACCGACCGAGATCGAGTCTATAGAAGGTTTCTTCCACAGGACCAGAACCCTTTGGGCGATGCGTGGCCCTGGGAGCCCCGATGCAGATTGCCCTTTATTCAGTGCCGGCCGATCCATGGGTCGGTCAAATGGAATGCGTGTTCGCTTTGTTAGGACCTCCTCTTTCGAGGATCGTCAACGGCAGCCGTACCACCGTTGCCCGCTCTTCTTTTCGGCATTTTTTATGTGCGTGCCGCTCGTGCGGGTGCGGTGTCGAGTTGCTCAAGTCGGGTCAGCCAGTCTCCGAAATGCGGACACTGTACCCGCAGGGCCGCAAGCCCGATGTCCTCGGCCAAAAGTGGCCCTGCCACATTCTCGTCATAGCCCTGGACTTTTTGTTCGATCCGATACTTCGGGTGCGAATGCTGTCCAAAGTTGATGTCCTCGGGTGTAGGGAATGTACCGCATTCCTGGCACAACTCCTGCATCGCTCCATTCGGAACGTCATAAAGGGTGCCGATCCTAGCCGGATCAGCAAGAACCAACGCCTCAAATTCGTGGCACTGGAGATATGGAATAAATCGGGCATCCGCAATGTATTGAGCTAGAGACTGCTGGAGAGCGTTTGCCTTGGCCCTAGCGTTCGGCTTTTCCATTCCTGCTGTATAGCCAGGAAAATCATTGGGCAATGAATAGAGGTCGATCATCATCGAAAAGCGAGCATCTGGCGACTGATCCTCTTTCAGCCACGTCTGCATGTCAGCCAACGCATGGCCAAAGGTGTGCAGTAGACCGCCCTGAGGAATCCGCCCTCGCCGGCGGCGATGCAGGCCGGTGAACCGTGGTGGGTTGAGGAAGACGTTGAAGTTCGCCAGATGCGGGACAAGAACTTTCGTTGCAAAGGCTGCTTCGGTCTGTCCTTCCACGGTAAGGTAAAGGCGCTTCACCCGTAAGGCCCTCCACCAACCACGTTTTTTTCCCAAATCTCTCCAAGCGAATACTTTTCACGCCACGATTCGAGGTTTGCGGCATCAAGTCGATGAAACTCCGAGCCGTTAGCACCGCTCTTGACGACAACGACATTCTCAGGCTCGAAGTAATCTAGAAACGCAGCCGATTGGGTCGCTAGGATAAGCTGGCAACGAGCCCTCGCCGATTTCACTAGCCCAGCGAGGATCTCCAGGGCAAAGGGATGCAACCCCAATTCGGGTTCGTCAATAAGTACCGTTGCCGGAGGATAAGGCTGAAGAAGAGCCGTCGCCAAGGCAATGAATCGGATCGTACCGTCAGATAGTTGGCTCGGATGGAAGGTGTAATCGCTACCCTCTTGTAGCCAGTCAAGCTGGATGACCGGGCCATCCTTCTGCTTCTTGGGGCGAAACTTGAACTCCTTGAAGACTGGGGCAACCTGCTTGATCGCCGCCACTATCAACCTGTACGTCTTCTTTTCTTCGGTGTAGAGCCAATTAAGAAATGCACCAAGGTTTTCGGCGTGGGGCCGTAGGCGTTCGGTGTCATCCACTGAGCATGGACGACGCATCATTGCTGTTTCGCTAGTGTCGTGGACGTGGTACACGGTCCAGCTAGAAACGGCGTCATACACATACTCGGCAATGGCGTGGCTGAACCCTCCTTTAGCGTGGTCTTTCAGCTTGGATTCGCTGTGCCCAACACCGATAGACTTATCGACGCTCGTGGTCCGCATCCCAGGATCGGCGTAGTACAAAATTCGCTCGTCGTCAAAGATCAGCCGATTGTCTGCGGTGGGTTCTAGAGTGAACGCATACCCGTTGGCACCAAACTCCAACGACGCCTCAATCTTCTCAGTGACCTTCGGGCCGAGATAAAGCTGTTTGTCTGCCCCGCCTGCTTTATTCACGGCCTTCTCTAGCCGACCCTCCACGAGTTCTCGAAGAAAGTGGAAGAAACTCACGAAATTGCTCTTGCCGCAGCCGTTAGCGCCGATCAAGACGTTGACATCGGTCAACTCGAAGTCTTCAAGCAGGCGGATGGACTTGTAGCCCTTCAGGTTCATTTTGCGAATGGGAGTCCCCATGTTACACGTCCTCCACATCGAACATTAGCCGCTGGACCGTCTCTTCGTGTTTCGGGCTCCGCTCCTTCCATAAGCTGGCGGGGCACGTGACGAACAGCAGCCACTGCCGCTCGGCCATACTGGCACGGTGCCAGCCCGGTTTCGTCGTCTTCTCCAGACCGATCTCATCGGCCAGTACCATACCTTTGGAACCAGGATTCCTGAGATCGAAGGCGGCGGCGTGGATCTGGTGCCGGTTTAGGTCAACGCAGCCATCGAATACCGCCATCGACAGACGATCCCAGTATCCTTGCCCATGCTGCCGGGTACGCTCCTCACAGAAGTATCGAGTATGGGACGCAGTCGTCATTGTCCGCCGCCTACTTCGCCGAAAGCATTTGGGGGTGTTGTCTGAAAAGTGCAAACATCCTACGATATGCTGGTGCAACCAGCAACCGCCGAAGGGTCCGTGAGGAGCGAGGCTGCGATGGCGTTCGGCAACAGAGTTCGAGAACTTCGGCATGCCAAGGGGTGGAGCTTGCGTGACCTGGCGTCGAAGGTGGGAGTCGGATTCACCTATTTGAGCCGAGTCGAAACCGGGCGCCTGAATTTTGGCGACTATCCGTCGGATGCCTTGATTCATCGGCTGTCCGAAGCGCTCGACGCCGAAGAAGAGGAGTTGCTGGTGCTGGCCGAGCGAATACCCGAGCGAATCAAAGAGCGAGTCTTGCAGCGGCCGGACGTGTTCGGGCTGATTGCCGAGATGAGCGACGACACGCTCGATGAGATCGTCACCCGTTACCGTCGAAAGGCGAACAAGGCCAAGAGTCGATGAGGTCTCCAACGAATGCCTACGAGACTGGCTCCACATTTCGTTGAGCTTCTGTACGACGCCCTTCTCAAGTCGTTCTGGCGGCGGGTGGCACGCCCTGAGGTCTTCCGAAGGCCGTGTGCGGAGCGTCGATAACCCATCGCCTTCTAGCACCGACCGAGATCGAGCCTAAAAAAGCTTCCTGCCACCTTTGTGCATCCTCCCTTATGGTGGGACGATCGCGGCTTGGGTTGCTGCTTGTCGATCCCCTCCCGAATCTTTGCCCCACCGCTCCGGCGCGGTCTAATGGCCCCAGTGGGTCAAAATCGAAGTTCGTGGGGGAATGCCATGTCACCGGGCAGACTGGGCGCACTTTTCCTAGCTGGATTCGTCATGGTATGGCTAAAGGACTGGTTCAGAGGACCAGTCAAATCGCCGCTCGATGAAGGCTTCTACTTGGGGCTGGAGGGCATGCTGTGTATCGTCGGCGTCGGGCTTGTCGCCTATCACTTCGTCTGCTACCGGGCGTACCAAGACGACATAGACGTAGACGATGAGCGTCGGGAATAGCCGGCGCACGTACCGGACTTTTGTGCAGAATGGCCTCCTGCACAAAAACCCCTAGTCAGTGAGCGGGTTCTTGTGCAAAGCCGGCCGCACGTTGGATAAATGACGCATGGGAGACTCAGAACGAATCGACCGCATGCTTAATCAGCTAAGGGAGGTTTGGGTCCAGGTCCCGCAATGGCGGCTGGGGCAGTTGATCCTCAATGCCCTGAGCGCTTTCGAGCAGACCGACACGAAGCACCTCTACAACGTCGAAGACGACAAAATGGAGAAGCTGCTGGCGGCCATGTCGAAAGTTATCGCAAACCGTACCACAGGGCACATCCGCCTGGGCGACCTGCGACCAAGAACGGACTGACTGGATTTTTTAGACAAAAGCCACCACCGGTGCCCGCTTTCCTCAAGCTAGTGCCATTCGAGAATCTCCATAAATCAAATGCTGTTCGCTTGGCCCCTGGCTTCGCCGCGCGGTTCGTTGCGGGCGCTCGGCGTGCTCGCGGGACCGTTTTCTCTACTTTGCGCCGCACCGGCGAGCACGATTCAAATTCAATCGGTGCGCGCCGCGACAGCAGATAACTCAGACGAAGGGCGGGAGTATTGCGGGGAATATCACAGACGCTACGGGGCGTGCACTGGCCGGGGTGCAAGTCACTCTCGATCGTCTGCACCAGCCCGCCTCGCCGCGCTGGGGGATACGGCGACGGGACGGGGCTCCGATCGCGACGGACCAGGAGGGCAAATATGAATTCGAGAATCTTTCTGAAGGCGTTTATTTGCCGGCTGCCAGCAATCCTGTTCATCACGGCCTGGTTTGCTGTGAGCGGCGTGCTGGTCGGACTCTTACTCGGTCATCAGCGGCTGCGGCTCGAGCCGCAGGGCTTGGACCGTGAGTTTCGTGCGATCGTATAGGACGCGAGCGGAGGACCATTGCTTGGAAACGAATCGTCGAGCGTTCATTAAGGGCGCAGGCGGCGCGGCGATGTTGGCCGCCAGCCTGAACTGCGAGGCCGACGCGGCTTCCGCCGCTGCCATCCAGGAAGACGACGGCCGACCTCCCCAGATTACGGAACTTTTTCTCGATAACCAACTGCTGGAAGCCACGCCGGGCGTATCGCGACGACTCCACCCGGCGAAGAAACACCTGCTCAATCCGGTCGTTCGTTGCGATCGCTGGTGCGACGGCGAATACATGCAACCGTACACGACCTTGTATGACGAGGAGGAGCGGCTCTTCAAGATGTGGGCTCGCGCCGGAAGCGACTCAAAGGCCGGTTATGTGGGAGGCAACGCCGCCTACATGCTTTATCTCACCTCCGCTGACGGCATCCACTGGGAGAAACCGAATCTAGGCGTCATCGAGGTGGCGGGGCGACGTGATCACAACATCGTTTTCGCGAGCGACATGGTCTTGAAGTCGCCGACCTCGCTTTCCTACGGCCCCGACAAATTCGTGATCCCGCCGGCGCCGATAACGCCAGCAGGGAAGAAGGCCTTCTTCTGGAGCGTAAACAAGCACCCGGCCCCTCGCGACGCCTCGGAGAAATACATCGCGTCGGCAATCGTCGAGGACCATCGCCGCGGGGCGCACATCGTCGCTTCGCCGGACGGAATTCACTGGTCATGCGCCGCCGCCCCTTTTTGGCAGACGCCGCACGACGTTTCCTCGCAGGGGGACGACTGCCTGATGCACCTTTTCTTCGACGAAGCCAAAGGGAAATGGGTGATTTATCGCCGAATCATTCCCGAGTTCAGCGAGCGAATGGTCGCCAACGACAGTGATTGCAGCCGTCCGGGGGTCGACCGTTACAACCGTTCCTACGCCTACGCCGAAAGCGAGGAGCTGAAGGAGTGGCAGAACCACCGCTTCATTCTCGCCATGGATGCCGACGACCCTGCCGACACCGAGTTGTATCAGTTTGCTTGCCATAAGTTCGGCCAGGCCTACGTCGGCTACCTGAGCATTTTTCATCTTCGCCGCCCGCAGCCGATCGATATTCATCTGGCCACGAGCCGGGATGGAATCCATTTCACGCGCGTCTGCCGAGGGACTCCCTTCATCCCCTCGGGGCCGCTGGGATACTACGACTACATGGCCATGGCCTGCTCGCAGCCGCGACCGATCGTCGTGAACGACACAATCTACGTTTATTACGCGGCGCTGAACTTTCCGCACGACGCCGATGGCGATGCCAAGTTTCACACCGGGGGCGTCGCCTTGGCGACCTTGAAGCGAGACCGCTTCGCCTCGTTGGAGACAGGCATCCCCGACGCGGGGCCAAGCCGGGTGATAACCAAGCCTTTTGTCGTGCAGCATCCCAAGCTGTATCTGAACGCGGCAACCTGGATGAATGGCTCAATCCGGGTGGAGGCTTTGACCCGCGACTGGCGGCCGCTCCCTGGTTTTACCGAGAAGGAGGCCAAGCAAATCCAGGGCGACGCGCTCGACCATCCGGTCCGCTGGTCAAGCAACGCCGACCTGGGCGCGCTTCTGGGCCAAGAGATTCGACTCAAGTTCTCTCTGACTCGCGCACGGATTCATGCGATGACGCTGAGCCACGCGGAGCGGCGCCTGGGGGAGGTCGAACGAGAGTATCGCTCCGACAATGCAGGGGACTCCGCTCCGAGGCTGAACTGATGCCTTCTAGCTCTTTGGCGATGCGTGTACGGAGCGTCGATAGCCTATCGCCTTCTTGCACCGACCGAGATCGAGCCTAAAAAGGTTCCTGCCACCTTTTTTAATCCGCTCCCGTCAAATCGCTCCTTCGTCGAGAGGGTGCAGAATGAACCACAAGCTCCAACAAGCTTTCGACGACGACAATTACGCGGACTATCTGGAGGCCATGTTGGATGAAAGGCCAAGGGATCGGCCGCTTCTGCGTTGCCCCGCGTGTCAGGCTACCCAGAGTCAGGGGGTGTGGAAGATCGAAAACGAATACGAGCGGCGCCCTAGACGAAAGACGCTCATTGCCGTGACCTACCGATATGTATGCTGTCGCTGTAGCAACGAATATGAGATGAGGGTGCTGCCAACGAGCAACGGAGACTGCACTGACAATCTCCCCTGGTCTCCGCCATTTTTGACGTGCAGGTCAATGAATCCCGCGCCACTCACAGCCACCTACGAGTTGTTCTGCTCCTGCGGCGAGACGACGAAGCTGACACTCCCACAGGGCACTCCCGTCCCTCTGTGCCAAAAATGCCACGCGACCGTCCGCGGCTTCATGGTCGAGCCGCCGCTTGGATTCCGAAATTCAAAATGACCCACTACCACTTTGAGCCGCTTCCGCCAGCGGCGAGGCATTGACTTAAGACCTCGGACGACGGACGTTGGACCCATGTCAGATCAGAACTTGAGCCTCGGACGGCTGGCAGGCCTGGCCTGTTTGTGGGAAGTCTGCGCCAGCAAGCCGGGCAACGTTCACCGCGGCGCCGATTTCGACGACCTGACGTTCGTCGATTTCGCGGCCAGCGCGGTGGCGATCGGGCCGAGCTTCGACGCCGCAGCCCAAGGTGCCCGCCTGGGCCAGATCGTGCTCGGCGCGGTGCAGGCCACCCGCGCCGCCGTGAATACCAACACGAATCTCGGCGCGATCCTGCTCATGGCGCCCCTGGCGATGGCGGCCGGCGAGGCGACGCTGCGCGAGGGCGTCGCCCCCGTGCTCGGATCGCTGGACTCAGCCGACGCCCGGCTCGTTTACGAGGCCATCCGTCTGGCACATCCTGGCGGGCTCGGCAAGGTGGAAGAAGCCGATGTGGCCGGCGAACCGCC
Source organism: Pirellulales bacterium (assembly GCA_035550375.1). GTDB lineage: Bacteria > Planctomycetota > Planctomycetia > Pirellulales > JAICIG01 > DASSFG01. The sequence goes on from DASZPH010000012.1 coordinate 12,810, forward strand.
CGCTGACCTGCTCTACGCCATGCGCTTGGCGGCCGAGCGCGACCTGGTCGCCCGCCAGTACGTCAACGGCTTTCGAGAAGTTTTTGACGTGATCGTGGCGGAGATTCAGGAGGGGCAGGACCGGGGCCAGCCGCTGGGGCAGACGATTGTGCGGGCCCAGTTGCGGTTGATGAGCGAATTTCCCGACAGCCTGATCGCGCGGAAATGTGGTCCCGCGGTCGCCGAAAGATCGGCCGTTCTCGCGGCCGCCGCGCTGGCGGCCGGCCAGCCGGGCGACGAGGCCTACCACCGCGCCGTCGCCGACTTCGACTTTTGGCTGCGCAGCGACGGTCACCGCCGCAACCCGGGCACAACCGCCGACCTCGTGGCGGCGGGCCTATTTGCTGCCCTGCTTGAGGGAGCGATCACCCTGCCCGTGAAGTTTTATTGAATCGGACGGGGAGTGAAGCGTCTCTTACACGACTCTCTTACACGACTTGCACGCAGAAGTCGGCCCCTTCCCATTTCGCCGCGTCGGGCCAATAAAACGTGAACGTCACGCTCGCTCCGGCGGCCAGCCCCCGTGTCGGCAAGTCGACGAAATGGACGCCCAACCCGGTGTCGCTCGTCGGCGTGTCGTGCACCGTTCGCCAGTCGTCGACGCTCCAGTGCACGACGGCCGGCGCAAGCGTCTCCAGGCGCAGCGTTTTGCCGGCCGGCATCCGGCGGCATTTGTGGTTGAACCGCCAGAAGAAATGTGGCGACTCTTTTTTCTGGACGAGGTACCGCTCGACCGTTTGCGGCGGCATGTCGAACACCTTGGCGTCTCGCAGGGAACGCAGCAGCTTGATGTGCTCCGCGTGTGCCCAGACGAGCGGCATCGCCGAGCCGGCCGGGCGGCCGCGAAACAGCTCCAGGTCCGGTAGATCCTGATCGTCCCAAACCTGCTCGGGCAGCAGGCCGCCGCCGCTGGAGAATTGCTCCATCGTGCGCAAGAGTCGCTCCGCCTCGTCGCGTCGGCCGGCGGCCAACTCGTAATGGGCACGCTCTCCCGTCAACAGGGGCCAGGCCCGGCCGACGCCCGTGCCGTCGAACGGGGAACCGTCGGCGTGTTCTCCGTAGCCGTCGCGGTTGTAACGATACCAGCAGGGGCCGGCCGGCAGATCGATTTTCAACACCGCGTCGATCACTTTTACCGTGTTCTCGATGCGCGGGTCGTCGGCGGCCCGCAGGCCGAAGCGAACCAGCGCCAAGGCGTCGGGGCTGACCAGATCGCCGGCGACTTCGAACGCTTCGTCGCTCGGCCTGTTCTTGATAACGACGTAGCCCCTCACCGGCACCTCGTCGTCTGGTGAGTCGGGGGCGACCCGCACGTAGTAACCGTCGACGCCCACCCGCCGCGCGAGCTCGGTGTCGGTCGCGTAAATCCAGTTGTCGATATTTCCGTGCCAGAGGTCGGCCGTTTCTCGCAGGTATTCGGCCTCGCGGTATTCGCCCTGCTCGTCGGCCATTTCCGCCGCCACGAGCAAGGCCGCGATCTCGGCCGCGAGGGTGAAGGGGCTGTATCCGGGGTCTTCTTCCCAGCGGTCTTGTTGCGTTACCGGGCCGTTGCGGGCCAGGTAGCCGGCCGCATGCCGTACCATCGGCCAGAGAATGTCCCGCTCGCCCGCGCGAAGCATCCCCTCTCGGTGGGCCAGATCGACCAGCAGTATCGGAAGAGCGGCTTCGTCCATCTGAATGCCGTCCCAGTACGGCGTGCCGTCGAGCCACATGTTCTGGCCCCAGTGGCCGTCGTCTTCCTGCGTGACCTGCAGGTAGCGCAGTACGCGGCAGGCAACCGTCTTGGCGCCCGCGGCCATCAAACCCCCGGCCGACTCGACCAGGTCGCGAGGCCAGACCAGGTGGTAGCCCCCCAGGTCGTTGTCTCCCTTGGATCCGCCCCACGGAATCGAGAGGCTGGCGACAAGCCCGCCCGGAAAGTTCTTGGCCTCGTGGGCGCGGATTACGGCCGTGCCCACGCGGTAGACATTCTGCTGCGGCTGCGCGCCGATCTCCAAACGTGTGCCGACGCGCTGGGGATGGCTCTTGGCGCCGTCCAGCGGCAGCAGGCTTTGCTGCCACTCACGCCAGTCGTTCAGGTAACCGTGCCGTGCCGACTCGATGCCGTCGAGCACGCTCGATACGGCGCGATGCGCCGCCTCGTTCACGTTCTGACCGAAACCGACCGCGAGCACGCATTCGCCGTGGCAGGCGGCCAGATCGATCTGGCCGGTCAAAGCCACGTTGCCTCCTTCCGCCCGCTGATACTGCCACGTCAGCCGCTTGTGGGCCGACAGGTCTTGCCAGCCGTCGCTCACGCCGACGAAGCCGACCGACCGCGCTAGCCAGGGCGCCGAGCAGGCCATCGCCATGCCGATGCCGTTTTGCCCGGCGAAGAGGAGCGGCGCTCCCTTGTAGTCGCCGACCCAGGCCGTGTTGTCGCTTCCCTGGTTGCCCAGGTGCGGCGACAGCAGCACGAACAACTGGTAGTCGTTAAGTTCTCCCTGCTGGGGCTTGAAGCGAATGTGCTGCAAAAGGACCGGCCGGTGCGGATCGGAAAAGATCTCCTTTTCGATCACATATCGACCCGCCAGGCAGGCGTTCGTGACGTGGTAGGCCGGCACGCCCTCGACCAGATAATCGACCTGCGAGCTGGCGTGACGCTTTTCTTCCGAAAAAAAATCTCGCCCGTCGGTGACGATCAGCCCCATGTCGCGCGTGCAGGCCAGATCGACGCGCGGGTAGTAAACCTCATTGATGATGCCGTGGCTGAGCGTGAACCACAGCGGGCTGCTGGTGCCGATCGCCGTGCCGACACCCTGCTTGGCGCTCGATGTCCACCGCGGCGGAAGGCCCGGTCTGCCTGGGGCGTAAGGATTGTCGGTCACCTGAGCCTCTCATTGGTCGCCTTTCCCACGCAGATCGATGATCGGCGCGCGTCGCTCCACCTTTTCTTAGGTCACGCACGCAGGAAGTCAATCGGCAGGGCTTTCTACGGAAGCTCGGCGATGCGGATCTCCTTGAACTCGACCCACATGGGCTTTCCGGCGTGCAGTTGCAGAGCCAGAATGCCGTCCGACCGCGCCAGATCGGGTTCGTTGTCCGTGAAATCGACGATCAGCCGACCGTTCAGGAAATGCCGCAGGCGATTGCCCCGAGCGATGATCACCACCTGGTTCCAATCGTCAAGCTTGAAAAGCTTCTCGAACTCCGACTGGTCGATAAGGGCGTCGTCCGTCACCTTTTTGCCGTCGGGCTGCCAGACAGCCTGTTCGCCGACGAGGCAGAGACGGCCCCGTTTGGCCCCTTCGTCGTAGATGAAGCCGGCTACGTCGGGCAGGCGCAGCTCGTTGCGGATTTCATGCTGATATCCGCGCACGACCCAGGCATTGGGCGGATTGCCGTCGCGGATGTGCTTGGAGCGGTACTGAATTCCCGAGTTGTTGGCCGCACTAGCGCGAAACGAAAGCCGCAGATCAAAATCCTTGGTTTTGCCCCCTTGCCAGATCAGAAACGTGTTGCCGTGCGCGGGTTTTTCGTCGGTCGTCTCGCCGTGGATTGCTCCGTCGTGCACGCTCCACAATCGCGGATCGCCCTCCCAGCCCGTCAGATCCTTGCCATTGAAGATGGGGCGCGCGTCGGTCGGCTCGGGCGGTGCCGCCGTCTCCTCTGCCGAGAGAGCTTGAGATATCAACAAGCAGCTTACGAAGACCAGACGAATCATGATGCTCTCCAAAAGGTGTTTTCATTTCCCGGTCGGCGGCCTTTTTTCGCTCGCTCCCTCCAGAATCTGCCGCTCGATGTCGACGCCCACAAGCTGGCTCCAGGCGTCGAGCAGCCGACGGAAAATCGGTCCCGGTTTGCCGTCGCCGATCGGAATGCCGTTGATCCTGGTAACGGGCATCAGGCAGTAGGGAGTGCTGGTCAAAAAGGCCTCGTCGGCGTTGATGACGTGGTAGGTCTGCGAATCGCGCTCGACGAAGCCGATGCCGAGCTGAGCCGCCAGTTCGATTACCACGGCACGGCTGACCCCCGGCAGGGTGTTGCGCGTGGTTGGCGACACGATCGTCCCGCGCTCGACGAACAGAAAGTTGGCGGCGCTCGTCTCCGTCACGTTGCCGTCCAGATCGAGCAGCAGAGCCGATGCCGCGGGATCGACGAGCTTTGCTTCCTGCTCGGCAAGGTAGTAGTGCATGCGGCTGCGATACTTGATCTTTGGGTCGACGCATTGCGGCGGTACGTGGCGGACGGAAGGCGTGACCAGATGCGCGCCGCGGCGCATCTTCTCGGCCCACAGGTGCCAGCCGAGCGGAAACGTGTGAACGCAAACCGTGCAGCCTGCCGCCGGCCGGTCGGCGGTCGGCGCGAAGCCGGCATAGGCGCTCACTTCTCCGGCGGTCACGAATTGAATCAAGCCGAGTTCCCCCCACTCAGGCAGAAGCGCGGCGTTATGGGCCGCCACCTCGTGCGAGATCCTGGCGAGATCCTCTTTTGATTCCCCGAGGGCGAACCGCACGTAGCGCAGAGAACGAAAGAGCCGGTCGAGATGCTCCTGGAGACGAAAAGGCTGCCGCCCGAAGGTCCGCGTCATCTCCGTTACCGTCGCCCCCATGACCACGCCCGCGTCGAAGATGGCCAGACGCGCCTGGGAGGCGGGCAGCAGGCGGCCGTTCAAGTAAACGATCGCTTCCGAGTTGTTGGCCTGGGTTGGCATCTTGGCTGGGGCATCCTGTCGACTGCGGGCGGCCCGCCGGGCATCGTCGTGAGTATAGCCGAGCCGGCGCCGACGGGAACGATGGCGCTGATGCGCGCGTCCAAATCATGAAATCTTTAGCTCAAGTTGACTCAATCCACTTTTTTCTTGATTCGCCTGTAGTTTCTAGTGACAATCGGCAAAACCATCAAAATCGCGCGATGTTGCGCGTCCAGGTATGCCAGTAAGGGGATCAAAATGCTTCCATGGTGGATGGATAATGCGCGCGCAATGAGGCGCTCGCAGGCTCGTTCTCGGTCCGCTGCCGGCCGGTCCAAGACGAAGCGTCTTCGCAGTTCGGTCTCGCTGGAAACCAACCGCGATCTGCGAGTCGAGCAGTTTGAACCGCGGCTCTTGCTGACGACCGGGCCGCAGCTCATCTCGATCATCCCCAACGACGGCAGCCTGCTTTTGCCGAACGAGACGGTCCACACCGCGCCCACTCAGCTCACCTTCCGCTTTCTCTTGCAGCCGGGAGAGACACTCAATCCCAACACCCTCAACGGCATCGAATTGGCGGGCAGCGGCGGCGACGGCGTCTTCGGCAACGGCAACGACGCGGCGATTACGCCCGGTTATATTGGCATCGACCCATCGCAGCCCAACCAGGTGGTGATGCGCTTCAGCTCACCTCTCGCCGACGATTTATACCGGATCACGCTCGTGGGCGGCAACAATGGCGAGGGCAACGCGCTGACCGACAACGCCAGCCCCGCACTACCGTTTAACGGCGGCCTGGACTACACGCAGGACTTTCGCCTGCAAATCGGTCCGCAGGTTCTCTCCGTCGTGCCGCAACCGGTGACCCGCGACAACGCGGGCAACCTGGTGGCCAACAACAACGAGGTCGACGTCTACTTCAACGAGCCGGTCCAGACGTTGCCGGGCGATTCCGGGCACCTCGATTGGCGCGAGTTCGCGCTAGTCGCCACCGTCAACACGGCCAACACCGGCGACGATCAGGTCTTTTTGGCCGATCCCAATGTCTCGTCGACTACGGTCGAGCCCGACGGCACGATCCACGTTCCTGGCTCGGTGCTGTACAACCCGCAGAACAACGAGGCGAGGATCGTATTCCAGAGCTCAACCGGTCCGATCAGCATCAACTCGCTGGCAACCGGCGCGTTTCGTCTGCGCATCGGCAACAACGAGACGCCGCTGCCTCAACCCGTCAACAAGGGACTTTACGCCGGCGATCCTACGGGCACGTTCACGGCGGCCCAGAACATCGGTGCTTTGGGAACGAGCAGCACCCTTTCCACCGAGCTTTTCAACGGCAACCTGCAGCCCCAAACCCTCGACTCGAATCTGGTGTTTCCCGGCGGACTGCTCGACCCGGGCCACCGCGACATACCGATTGACGGGGAGAATCACGCCATCGGCACCACGGCCGGCGGCGCCACCGTCGTGAGCTTCGGCTTCCCTGACGTTTACGGCAGCGACCCCATCACCGGTCAGCCGCTGCACAACCAGATCAGCCCGACCGAGGAGCAGACGGTCCGCCAGATCTTCCAGCTTTACGCCTACTACACGGGCTTGACGTTCGTCGAGCAGCCCGGAGGCGGCGGCATCAACGTCGTTGTGGGCGATACGCGCGTGCTGGCTCCCACCATACCGCCGACCTCGCTGGGCGGCATCGCCGGCGGCGGTATGGCCATCATCAACGGCAATATCAACTGGGGCGCCGGGCTTTACGGCAGCGGCTTCATGGGCGTGGCGATGCACGAAATCGGCCACACGCTCGGCCTGCCCCACGATGACGATGGACCGCCGGGGACGATCATGAATGGCGGCGCCGAGGCCGGAACGGCCACCGGCAACCCGCCCCCCATCTTTCCCGGCCTGGCGGACGTCACCAACCTGCAATTTGGCTACGAGCCGAACAGCAACCAGATCGACCTCTACAAGTTCATGGCCGACCAGCCGGGCACGCTGAACGCCGAGACCCTGGCGCAGCGAACCGGCAGCACGCTGAACACGCTGCTGACGCTCTACGAGGAATTCACCGACCTCAACCTGCCGTCGAGCGGCGCGCAGGTCAACAACGGCGACAAGTTCACCATCACCGACAACAGCGGCAATCCGGTGACGTTCGAGTTCACCAACAGCCAGTCGGCCATCGATCCGACGACCGGCCAGCTTGCCGACGGCAGCTTCGGAGTGTTGTTCAGCGCCAGCAGCCGCCAGCAGGATCTGGCGGTCAGCGTCGTGAGCGCGGTCGAGAAAGCCGCGGCGGTAGTGCAGCTCAACGCTACGGCGACCCTGGGTGCGGGCAGCGTCCAGCTCGCAGGTCCGATTACGGTGAACACGACGGGGGCGCCGGAGACCTCTGTTGCGCTGTCGCGGCAGGTTATCGCCCGCAACGACGACTACTTCGGCAAAGACTCGTTCATCAACACGACGCTCAGTCCGGGCATCTACTACGTGGCGGTGACGGCCAGCGGCAACGACCAGTTTGCTCCGGACGTGGCCAATAGCGGCTGGGGCGGGCAGACCTTCGGCGGGTACCAGTTGCAGCTTACGCTCGACCCGCAGGCGACGACTCCGCTGACCGATCCAGGACTCTCGCTGCTGGTGCCGTCCGGCGGAGCCAGCGCGATTCCCTCTTCGGCGAGCGGGACTCCCTACAGCATCACCGTGACCGACAATACGTCGTCGACGGGCCAGGTGACGCTGAATCCGGCGACGCCCACGGGCGGCTCGCTGCCCGCCAACACCTACTACTACGAGGTCACCGCCGTCGGCGCAAACGGATTCGAGACGGTCGCCAGCAACGAGATCTCGTATTCGCTCGCCTCCACCGCCGGCCTGCAGCTCTCCTGGGCGGCCAGCAGCATGAGCGGTCTGGCCCGTTACAACGTCTATCGCAGCACGGTGGCCGGCAGCGAGACGTTGTTGGCCACGGTGCCCGCCGGCGTCACCTCCTTTACCGACGATGGCAAGGTGGCCGCGCCGGCCCTGTCGAGCGTTGCGCCCGGTCCCACGGGTACTTTGCCGGCCGGAACGTATTACTACGTCGTCACGGCTTTCAACTCGGCCGGCGATCAGACGATCGCCAGCAACGAGCAATCGGGCACGGCCGTGGCCAACGGCACCCTGGTGCTGAACTGGTCGCCGAGCAGCCTTACGGGGCTGGCCGGCTACCGCATTTACCGCGGCGGGGCCAAGGGGGCGGAGAGCGTGCTGGTCGCCACCGTCGGACCGGGCCAGACCACCTACACCGACAGCAACGCCCTTCAGGTTCTGTCCGCCGGCCAGCCCACGCTCGCGCTCGTCTCCCAGGCCACGGGCGGAACGCTCGCGACGGGAACGTACTACTATGTCGTCACGGCCGTCGATTCAAGCGGCAACGAAACGGTCGCCAGCAACCAACAGTCGGGTACGACCACGCCGCTCTACTCGACGCTGAACCTTCACTGGCAGGCCGGCAGTCTGGCGAACGTGGCCCACTACAACATCTACCGGGGAACTTCGCCCAGCAACGAGCGGCTGTTGACCAGCGTCTCGGCAACGACGACGAGCTTCGTCGACAACGGCAGCAAAACGCCCTCCGCGACGCAGCCGCCGCTTCGCACGCTACCGCCGGTTAGCATCGCCACGCCCGGCAGCAGCACGGTCCGCACGGAAACCATCACCTTTTACAAAGGCAGCACCGCGCCGAATCCGACGCGCGGCAGCATCCCCGTTCAATTGTCGTCGGGCGATAACCAGGAACAAGTGGCCCAGAAGCTGATCGCGGCGCTCCAGGCGGCCGTGGTCGACGGCGGTTTCCTGAACTCCAATTACATTCTCAGCGACGCCGGCAACGGCCGGGTCCAAGTGGGCGGCGGACCGGCGACGAGCGTGGCGGTCGACCCCTCGGGCAAGGGCGTGCTGACGGGAACGCCGCTGGTGCTCTGGGGCGATACTCAAAAAGACGCGCTGGTGGGCAACTCGGCTTCCGGCGGAGCGGGTTTGTACAACTTCTGGTTCAACGTCGGTCCGACCGTGTTCGTCGACAAGTCGGCCACGGCGTCGCAGCTTGCCTCCGGCGTCAGCGCGTCGACCGGCGGAACGGCCGGTCCGCTCTACACGACCCTCAATGCGGCGCTGCAGGACACGGCCGTCACGTCGGCCGGGACAAACGGCCAACAGGTAAACGTCCGCGTCGAGCCGAACGCCAATGCCACGTTGGGCATCGCCGTCAACCAGTCCGGTTCGCTGAAGATTGCCAACGGCGAACAATTCCGCGTCAGCGCCGGAACGTTCAGCGGAACGTTCGAGTTCACCAACTCACTCGTGGCCCCCGGCTCGCTTTTGAGCGACGGCAATTTCGCCGTCGTTCTCCCGGCGAGCGGCCTGGCCAGCGATCTTGCCTTGGCGGTGCAGGCGGCTTTGCAGGCGGCCGTGCTGGCGCTGCCTAACGGCGCCACCGCCACGCTCACCGGCGCGGGCAACGTCCAGGTGGCCGCGGGGCCGACCCAGAGCGACGCGAACTACTACTATGTCCGCCTCTACCAGGGGCAATATCCGCTTACGGTCGACTACAAGACCGTGTCGCGTCCGACCCCCTTCAACCCAACGCTGACTGGGGTTACGCCGCCTTCGCTCAACAACAACGCGCCCTACCTGGTAGGCCGGGACCAGTTCAACAATCTGCTTCCGGACGATTCGCCGAGCAACTCCCTGCTGCAATTGCCGAAGAACACGGTGATGATGGTCGACGCCGGCGCGTTGTTCAAGCTGGACCACGCCAACATCGAGGTGGGCAGCTCAGCGGTAAACATCGACGACAGCCAGAGCGCGCTGCAGGTGCTGGGTATTCCGGGCGAGCAACCCACCTTCACATCGTACAACGACGATTCCATCGGCACCGTCCAAAATCACCCGGGGGTGACCGTTTCGCCGGGCGACTGGGGCGGCCTGGTCTTCAATAGCGATTCCGACCTGAAGACGCTGGGCGTGTTTTTCAACAGCGTCGACGAGGCCAAACTCAACTACGGCGGCGGACAGGTTTTCGTCAACGGCGTGCCGCAATTCTACGATTCGATTTACCTGAGCACCTCGCGGCCGACGATCGCCAACAATTTGATCCTGAATAGCGCCAGCGCGGCCATTTCAGCCAACCCCAACAGCTTCGAAGTCACGCATTTTGGCAACGACCTGACGATCAACGTCAACAGCATGCCGGTCAAGACGGGCGGCCAGTATCCGACCTTCACGATCGACAACACCACTTTCCAGTTCGCCAACAACACGGTGGTCAATCAGGGCAACGTGGCCGTCTCCTTGGTCAATGTGACGACGCTGGCCCAGGTGGCCACGGCGATCGAGGCGGCCATCAATTCCTCCCTGCTGTCCTCATCAATCGACCAGGCCCAGTCGGTCGGCAGCCAGGTGACCGTGCCGGGGACGCACACCGGGAGCGGCGGAACGTCTCCCTTGACCGTGTTCTCGACAACGACCACCACGCCCTTTTCCAGCGAATACGAGCGGTTTGGACCTGACGTGCACGGCAACGTGCTGGCACAGGGAGCGCTCACTGCGGCAGCCGCCTTCGACCCGAACAACGCCAGTTCGCAGGTCGGGCTGACCTATTACGCGGCCACGCAGAACTCGATCAACGGGCTGTTCATCCGCATCAACACCAACGCTGGCTCGTCGCTCGATACGCTCGACGTGGCGGCCGAGCTGGCTGCCACCGATATTACCTACGTGCTGCAAGAAAACCTGGTCATCCACGATGATCTCGGTTTCGTGACGAACTCGGGCAACGTCAGCCAGCGGATCGCCGGTCAGCTCACGATCGATCCGGGCGTGCTCGTCAAGCTGGGGGGAGCACGAATCGAGGCCGATTTCGGCGCCAACGTCATTGCCGAAGGAACGGCCGCCAACCCGATCATCTTTAGCTCGCTCAACGACACGCGCTACGGCGGTGGCGGCACGTTCGACACGCCCAACAACGCCGGCACGGTGCGCGCCAAGCCGGGCGACTGGGGCGGTCTCTACTTCGCGCCGACCTCGAGCGGCAGCATCGACCACGCCTTGATCACCTTTGGCGGCGGCCAGACGGCCATCGAAGGCGGCTTCGATTCCTTTGACGCCGTCGAGATCCATCAGGCCAAGGTGCGCATCGCCGACAGCACCTTGCAAGACAACGCGGGCGTGGGAGGCGGCGACCGTAACGGCCGGGTCGCCAGCGACGCCTCGACGATCTTCGTGCTCGGCGCGCAGCCGGTGATCGTGAACAACGTCATCCAGTACAACCAGGGCGCGGCGATCTCCGTCGACGACCAGTCTTTCTCGACCGCGCTGGTGCCCGACTGGGGCCGCAGCACGACTCCGCCGGGCGGCTACGGCGGCACCAGCACCGACCTGAGCGCCGTCCCCGCCGGTATCGGCGGCCCCGACGTCTTCCGCTACGGTCAGTTCGACAACAACGACGGACCGCTGGTGAGGCTCAATCGCCTCGACAACAACCTCGTCAACGGCATGGTCGTGCGTGGAGGCAGCACGCTCGAAGCGGCCAGCATCTGGGACGACACCGACATCGTTCACGTGTTGGAGGGGACGATCACGGTGCCCAACTTCGCCAGCGTGGGCGGCCTGCGACTGCAGTCGAGCGCCACCCAGAGTCTGGTGGTCAAGGTGTTTCCCAACTCCGGGTTGGTCGCCAGCGGCCAGCCGCTCGACATTGCCGACCGAATCGGAGGCGAGGTCCAGATTCTGGGCACGCCGAATCATCCCGTGGTCCTTACGTCGTATCGCGACGATTCGGTCGGCGCCGGCCTGACGCCCACCGATCAGCCCAACAACGAAACCGTGCCCGACAGCGACGACACCCAGACGGTCGGCGGCACGGTCGTGGCGTCCAACTCCATCGGCTCTCCCAGCGACGGCGGAGCCGCTCCGGGCGACTGGGGAACGACCGACCCTAACGATCCGACTTCCAGCGGCGGCGGCATCATTTTCGACCAGTACAGCAATGACCGCAACGTGGCCATGATCAACCAGACGAGCGCCGGCCCCACGCCCGCCACGGCGCAATCGCTGGGCCAGCTCGCCCCGAATCAGCAGAGCGGCGACGACAACCTGCGGCTCGGCTTCCAGGTGAACGGCTATCTGAACGCGCCGCAAGAGATCGACACCTACACGTTCAAAGCCACGGCCGGCACTCAGGTGTGGATCAACGTGACAAACACTTCTTCGGCGCTCAACGGAGTGGTCGAGCTCGTCGACGCCAACGGAAATGTGCTGGCCCGCAGCGACGACTCCGGCGCCGAGCAGCGCGACGCCACGGCCGCCGGCAATCCGTTGCAGGCCGGGCCGCTGCTCGCCGGCCGGTTGCCCAACAACCTGGCCGAGCCGCTGCAAGACGGCGCCTACACCCAGGCCACCGGCGGCCAAACCGAAGGGATGAACTTCTGGTCGACCAATCCCTACGATCCGGGCTTCCGCGTCGTGCTCCCCGGCACCTCCGGTGCCGTCAACAACTACTACGTCCGCTTCTACGCCAAGGGGCCGACCGACACCAGCGGCAACCCCATACCGAACGTCACTTACATGCCGACCCTGGCTTCCGCGGCCACAACAAGCCACGGGCTGGCGGGGGGCCAATACGAGTTGCAGGTGCGGATGCAAGAGCAGGTAGAGATTGCCGGCTCAACGGTGCAAAACGCCGATATTCGCTACGCCACCACGGGCATCGACGTCTCGGGGCTGCCGGCCCACTCACCCCTGATCTCCACCGCCGCGGCAACCGGCACGAATGTCAATGGCACGACTTCGGCGCAGAACCTGGGCGATCTGCTGTCGAGCGACACGAATTCGCTCGATGTGAGCGGCCACCTGTCGACGAACCAGACCGTGCAGTGGTATCAGTTCCAGTTGACCTACCAGGAAATCCAGGTGATCAGCGGCGGCAGTGGCGGCGCCAAAACCTGGTCGACGATGTTCGACCTCGGTTACGCCGACGGCCTGACGCGCCCCGACACGGAGATCGACGTCTACGACTCCAACGGCAACTTGATTTACATCGGCGGCGACTCGAACGTCGCCGACCAGCAGCCACAGCCGAACGAGGGCCAGAACGCCAGCAACCTGAGCCACAGCAGCTTCGGAACGCTCGATCCGTATGTCGGCCCCGTGCAAATGGAGACCGGTACTCCCGGCAGCAGCACCTTCACCTACTTTGTGGCCGTCCACTCCACGGCCACCATTCCCCAGGCGCTGGACGGCATGTTCAACGCCAACTCGAGCAACTTCCTCGTGCGGCTCGAACCGGTCGATTCGATCAACCGCGTGGTCGAGGATCACATCGGGACGGAAGGCGGCCAGACGAACGAGAGCGTACAGAACCTCACGCCACTGTGGGGAAGCACTCCTGGCGGCGCCGCGGGATTCACGGCCTCGACGGGCACGGTAGCCCAGTTGAACACCTATGCCGCTCCCTTCAATCTTTCGGACGTCGTTCTGTATGTGAACACGCAAGGACGGAACGGCCGTCTCGAAACGATTGACCCCTTCACGGGAGTGAGGGAAACGGACCAGGGACAAATCACCAACGAGCAGCAGGGCTTCAACACGATGGCCATGCGCAACGACGGTGAGTTGTTCGGTCTGACCACCGGCACCAACGACGGCAACTCGGGCCAGTACGTGCAAATCGACACCGGCACGGCGGCGGGGACGGTGCTCGGTTCCGACGGCATCTCGACCTACGACTTCAATAACGCGACGACTCCCGCGGTCGAGAACCAGAATATCGGCGTGCAGATGAACGCCATGGCATTCGTTGAGTCGAATGTGGGCGCTGGCACTTCCACGACGAACGTTGACAACAGTCGCGCGCTCTACGCCGTCGGCAGTTACGCCGGCGGCCACCTCTCGCCCGCGGTCACCAACGGCCTCTATCGGCTCAATCCGGATACCGGCGCGGTCTTACAAAAGCCCACGCCAGGCTGGATCAACGTCACGCTGCAGAATGCCGCTCCGCCGACACAGCCGCAGCCGGTGATCGTGTACTACAACGGCAAGCCGCTGGCAGAAAAGCTGACCGGCATGGCTTACATCAACGGCGTGATGTATGCCGTCGGCAACTTGGGCGACTTGTACACGCTCGACCTGTCGACGATCAACATCGGGGCGGGGACGGTCAACGCCGCCTTGGTTGCCAACGTGGGCAGCTTCGCGTTCCAGGGGCTGACGGCCGGACCGCCCGACGTCGAGAACGGCAAGTACGCCAACGACCTCTTTTCCACGTCGGGCGGCAGCCTGGTGGCTTTCGATACCACGGGCACGCCGCAGAACATCTTCAGCTTCAACGGCGGAGTGACGTACACCAGCACGATTCCCTTGGGGGTCGGCGGCGTTGAGAGCCTGGCGTTTTCGACGCTGGACTACAACCTGTGGCACGTTACCAACAACCGCAAAGCGGATCCCGGCCACAACATCAACGTGGCCCCCGACCAGAGCCGCAACCCGCTTAGCCCCAATAAGCCGCCGCAAGACGCCGGAGAGAGCTACTATTTCGGCCTGGAAGATCCGGCGAATCAAAACACGATCTCCCCGCAGCCCGGCGCGGCCAACTACATCACGAACACCCAGGTCTCTCAAGGTTGGGTCAACGGCAACGGCGGGACGTACACACCCGACTACAATCTGCCCGGCGGTGCCTACGGCGTCTTGACGACCAACAGCTTCAGCCTGGCCAACTACGCGGCGACGGATAAGCCGACCCTTTATTTCAACTACTACCTGAACACCGAGGACGCCTCCAGCCAGTCGTCGACCAAGCTGAAGACGATGTTCGACAGCGCGCGGCTGGAGATCTCGGAAGACGGCGGCCAAACCTGGAGCCTGCTGGCGAGTAACAACCCCTTCCGCGCCACGTTCCCACAGGCTGAAGCCGAGCTGCCGTATTACCAGAGCGAAAACGCCGAGACCGGCTCGGTCGACTCGGGCCAGGGAGGCCGGCAGGTCGTGCAGCCTTTGTTCGACAGCACCACCACGAACACCGGCTGGCGCGAGGCGCGGGTCGACCTCAGCGACTACGCCGGGCAGAACAATCTCCAGTTCCGCTTCGACTTCAGCACCGCCGGCACGACGTTCAACCCGTCCGATCTGTCGATCAACGCCGTCACCGGCCAGGCCAACCCCTACGCCAACCAAAACGTCTTCGGAAACCAGTTCGGCCAGTTCCAAGGTCCGCAAGGGTCGCCGGCCGGGTCGGGGCCCGAACACCGGGGCACCAACAACAACCACGAGGGCTGGTACATCGACGACGTCGTGGTCGGTTTCGCGGAACGCGGCGAAATGGTGACGCACCCCACCACCGGCCTCTCGAGCTATGCCAACCTGACCACCAATCCGTTCCCCGGAAACCCGACGAACAACCCGGACCCGGGAGCGCCTCAGGTGGTGCAAACCGGCGACTATCAGCTCGAAATTCGCCGAGGTACGGAATTCGGCGCCAACGTCAACAGTCTCAAGTCCGACATCTTCCTGTATCAGTCGTTTGATCCGAACTACCGCTTCGCCGACGCCTATTCGTTGATCGCCACGGCGGGCTCGGGCCTGGCGGTTGGCGAGAGGTTTACGCTCAGCGACGGCGTTCATTCGGTGACGTTCGAGTTTGTGAACAATGCCGGTCAGTTGACCGATCCCACGTTCGTGCCGATCGTCTTCTCGCCGACGGACACGGCGCAGCAAGTGGCCGACGAGATCGTGGCGGCCATCAACAACAATCCGACGCTGGTCAACGTCAGCGCGGCCGACGTCAAGAACGGCGCCCAGGGGGTCAGCGATCCGAGGACGAACATCGTCAACCTGTTCGGCGTGGTGCAGGTGCTCGCCAGTAGCGCGGTCTACAACCGCTTGACCGTGACCGCCGGCGCCGCGACTTCGATTACCGAGAGCGGTTCGACGATCCTGACGGTCACGCGCGAAGGGGACGTCAGCAGCCAACTGACCGTCAGCCTGGCTGCCCTCGACGTGGACAACGCATTCAATCAGCCGAGCACGAATATCGCTCTCCCCGCCACCGTCACGTTCGGGGTTGGTCAGTCGTCGGTCACGTTTCCGGTGACCGGGGTCAAGAAGCTGTTGCCCGCGGGTATCGCCTCCTTGTTTCCCGATAACGAGGAGGCCGACGGGACGCAGACGGTCGAGGTTGTGGCCCGGGTCGCCGGCTACAGCAGCGTGGGCGGCACGATCGATGTAACCGACGATCCAGGCGTTTACCCGAAGCTGGCGGTTACGCTCGCCAGCTCGACGACCGTGCAAGATTCCTCCCTGCCGATCGCGGGCACCGTCACGATCAACACGGGTCCGCTCAATCCCGCGGTCTACCCCAACGGCCTGACCGTCAACCTGCAAAGCCTCAACTCGGGCGCGGCCATCGTTTCGCCGGCGACCTTCACCATTCCGGCCGACGGCAGCACGATTTCTTTCCCGATCACGGTCACCCCTGTCGACGACGGCGTGTCGGGGCATCCGAACGGCCTGCAGGATCCGGTCATTCTTGCCACGGCCGCCGGTTTTGTCAGCGGAAACGCCATGCTCAGCGTGGTCGACGACGAGGCCACGCCCCCCTCGACGAACACGGCCGGCATCGCGGCGCCGGTGCAGTCGGCTCCCGTCCCCAAGACTTCGGGCGGAGGCCTGCCGACCAACACCTATTTTTATAAGGTTACGGCCACCACGGCGAGCGGCGAGACGACGGCCAGCAACGAGCGGTCGGCAAGCGTCACCGGGCCCAACGGCGAGGTGACGGTGAGTTGGACCGCGGTTCCGGGGGCAAGCGGTTACAGGGTTTACCGGGGCACTTCCGCTGGTGCCGAGAACACGCTGGTGGGTATCGTCGGCGCCGTGACGTCTTACACCGACACCGAACCCGAACTGACCGACCGCGTTTTCGGCCAGACAAGTTGGGTGGCGGAGGGTCCTGCGCCGATGACGGGCGGCCAGTCCCAAACTCCGGACGGCCTGGACCCGGCTGCGGGCGCCATCGAGACCGTGGTGCCCGATCCGAACAATCCGAGCGTCATGTATGTCGGCACCGTGAACGGCGGCGTTTGGGTGACGACCAACTACGATCCCAGCCCCACCGACACCACGCCTCCGACGTGGACGCCGCTGACCGACAACTTGCCGCCGGTCAAGGTGAACGGCAATTTGCGCGAACCGAGCAATTCTATCGGCGCGCTGCAGTTTGCCGTCGACGACACCAACCCCGCGACCCCCGTGACCGAAAGCAACACGCTGATTGCGGGCATCGGGCGCTTCAGCAGCTTCGCTTTTACGGGCGGTTTCCTGAGCGGACTAATCCGCTCCACCGACGGTGGCCAGACTTGGACCGACATCAGCCCCGCGAACCTGCAAGGGCTGAACATCTCGGGCGTGGCCGAGCGAGACAATTTGTCCACGGGAATGACCACCTTGCTCGCGGCCGCAAATGGCTTCGTCGGAAGCAGCGGTGGACTGTACATGGCCACGGTTCCTACCGCCAGCCTGCTGAACCCCCTCGGGCATGTCGTTACGCCGACGTTCACGCCTGTCCTCGAGACGGGCGGCCTGCCGTTTGGCCTCATCACCGACCTGGTGGGCGATCCGGGCGACCCGAACCGCTTCTACCTGGCCTCGCTCGACAACGCGAGTGGAACGAATAACAACGGTGGCATCTTCACCAGCGACGATGGCGGCTTGACGTGGACCAACATCACGCCCGCCAGTTTGACGATGCAAACCACCGGGAACAATGCCGACGACAACGTCCGCTTCGCCATCCACTACGACCCCTTGTCCAGCACCAACGCCGTTTATTTCGGCTACGTGAAGAACGGCCAGTTGAACGCGCTTTATCGCACCCCCGGTCCGGACTTCACCGGCAGCCCGGGCACCTGGAACCCGACGACGCCAAACACCTGGCAGTTGATGAGCGTCCCCGTCACGAACGAAAACGGCACGGTGGTCGGCATCCAGCCCGACGACGGCAAGTCGGATGTGCCTGGTTCGCAGGGCATTATCCATTTCTCCATCGCGGCCGACCCGACGAACCCGAATCTCGTCTACGTGGGCGGCGACCGTCAGCCCGGCCCGGGCGACGGGACGGCAGATTTCCCGAACTCCATCGGCGCCACGAATTTTACGGGGCGATTGTTCCGAGGTGATGCGTCGCAGGCGCCGGCCAGCCAATGGACGCCGATCACCAACAATTTCACGACGAACAATACGGCCCCGCACGCCGACTCGCGGCACATGACCTTCGACAGTCAGGGCAACCTGATCGAGGTGGACGACGGCGGCATCTATCGGCGCACGAGCCCCGCGACCAGCGGCGGCGACTGGTACTCGGAGATCGGCAACCTGCAGGTCACCGAGGTGCATAGCGTCGCGTTCGATACGCTCACGGGGACCGTTCTTGCGGGCGCTCAGGATACCGGCACCCCCGAGCAGACCTCTTCGGGCAACACGGTATGGAGCGAGTTCACGCAGGGGGATGGCGGCGACGTGAGCGTCGACAACAGCGGCGCGACGCAGTCTATCCGCTACACCAGTTTCCCGCAGCTAGGCGGCGGATTCCCGGGCGGCCTGTATGCCACCACCTACAACAGCGCGGGAACCCTCATCAGCCAAACTTTCCCGGAACTGTTCGTTCCGGGGCCGAATAAGTTTCTGGGGCAACTCGACCTCTTCCCCTTCGTCACGCCGGTCGTGCTGAACGCCGTCAACCCGTCCTGGATGGTCGTGAGCGGCCAGCTTGCGGTGTGGGAGTCGGTCGACGGCGGCAACAACTTCACGCAGTTGTTCGGCGGAGGCACCTCGAACAGCTTGACCGGCGCGCCGATGGCCTACGGCGGGATGCTCAACGGAACGCCGAATCCGTATGTGTTGTGGGTTGGATCGGGGGCGCAGGTGCTGTTGCGCAGCACGAACGGCGGTTTTCTCACCGCCACCGGTTACGCCGGGGGCACGGTGACCGCCTTGACGATCAACCCGAACAACTGGCAGGAAGCGATCGTCGCCGACTCCAACGGCCAGGTCTGGCTGACGACGAACGCGGGCAGCACGTTCAGCAACATCACGGGCCTGACCGCCTTGACGGCCAGCCCCTTCTCGGCGGCCTTCGCACCGGCCCAGGGCGGCGGTGCCGGGTTTGGCGGCACGATCTACATCGGCACCGAGGACGGAGTGTACGACGTGCCGATCTCCGCCGCCGGCACGGCCACGGCGAGCTGGCAACGATACGCCGTCGGCATGCCCGACGTGTCCATCTACAGCCTGGAGTATCTCCCCGGCCAGCAGGAGTTGGTGGCCGGCACGATGGGGCGCGGCACCTTCATCGCCAGCGCCGTGGGCGATCTCTCCGTCAGCGTGAGCCCGACCGGCGCCTCAAGGCTGACGGACGACGCGGGGACCGTGCCCAACGAATTGCGCATCACACGCGACGGTTCCACGGTGGGCGACCTCACCGTGACGCTCACCAGCAGCGATCCGACGGCGGCCACCGTCCCGGCCACCGTCGTCATTCTCTCCGGCCAGTCGTTCGTCGACGTGCCGGTGACGGTGATCGACCCGCAACTGGCCCAAGATCCGACAACCGTCGTCTTCACGGCCACTGGCGGAAACCTGAACCCAATCTCCGGGGCGATCGACATCATTCCGCAGGTCGATCCGCCTTTCACGAACACGGCCGGAGTGGCCTCGCCAGTCTTGCAATCGCTCACGCCCAGCAGCTCGGGCGGGGCGCTTCCGACGGGACGGTACTATTACGTGGTGACGGCGCTGACCGCCAGCGGCGAGACCACGGTCAGCAACGAGCGCAACGTCAACGTCACCGGTCCGGCAGGCACGGTGACGGTCGCGTGGAATTCGGTGGCGGGCGCCACCGGCTACAACATCTACCGCGGCACCACCCCCGGCGGCGAGAACGTCCTGGTGGGCATGGTCTCGGGCAGTACCACATTCTTGGATAAGGGATTCATCCGCACCTCGCCGCTGAATGAGCGGAACACGGCTAACGACAACGACACTCCTGCCCTGACGGTCGCCATCGCCGCCGGCACGGTCGTCACCGGAGGCACGACTCAGGACACCTACACCGCCACGGTGAGCCGCAACACGCCAACCACCGACGCCTTGACGGTGACGCTGGTCGACACGGACCCCGCGGCGATCGCCCTGAACGGGTTAGACACATCCGTCACGGTGACGATTCCGGCCGGGCAGACTTCGACCACGTTCACCATCACGGCCCTCGACCATTTTATTCCCGACATCGACCGTCTCGTGGCCGTCACGGCGGCGGCGCCCGGGTTCGCCAGCAACAGCGGGACGATCGAAGTCGACGGCCGGAACCACATCGTCCAATATAACCCGCTGGTGCCGGCCGTGTTGGGCGACGTGACCAAGCCGCGGCCCCAGGGCCAGATCATTCTCGCCGACAACCGGATCAGCAACTCCTCGGTCGACGGCATTCTGGCCGAGGGGGTGCCCTATGCCGCCAACGGCCCGACGCAGCCTTTCCCCGGCGGCGTGGTGAGCACGCCCGTCCTGGACAGCGCCGACCTGGCCCGCGGCGTGGTCATTGCGAACAACTTGATTTACGGCGTGTCGGCCAGCGGCGCCGGCATCGCCTTCAATGGAACACCGACGCAAGCCTCGCCCGGAGCCATTCCCTTCGGGCGGATTGTGAACAACACGATCTACGGCGGCGACATCGCCGGGGCGGGCACCGGCAGCGGCAGGGGCACGGGCATCCTGGTTGGTGCGCCCAACTCGCCTGCCAGCCCGACCATTTTGAACAACCTGCTCGTCAACCTGCAAACCGGCATCAACGTCGTCGACGGGCCGGGGACGGTGATCGGCGAGAACCTCTACCAGAACAACGGCACGCTTGCCAGCGGCATTGCCGTCGGGTCATTCGCCGAGACTCCGGCGCTCTATCCCCAGCTCCAAGGCCCGGCGAGCAATACCTTCCGCAATCCGAGCACCGATCCCTCCAAGGCCAATTTCTATTTGACCGACACCTCGGTCGCGATCGACAGCTCGATCAACAGCTTGCAAGACCGGGTAAGTATGACGTCGGTCGATGGACCGATCGGCATCGCGCCGTCGCCGATCATTGCGCCGACTTACGACCTGTACGGACAATTGCGCGTGGCTGATCCCAATGCGCCCAAGTTCACCGGCTTGGGGAACAACGTTTTCATCGACCGCGGCGCCATCGAGCACGCTGCCACGACGGGGCCCCTCGCCACGCTGCTGGCGCCCAACCCCGGTAGCTCGCTCAACCTCAGCACCGCCCCCAACGCGGTCTTTATTCGCGGCCAAAGCCTGTCGGAATTCACCATCCAGCTCAGCGATGGCACGGGCCCGGGCGTGTACGACGCCTCGGTGTTGGCCAGCAGCCTGGATGTGATCGAGGACGGCAAGCTGCTCACGCCAGGCGTGGATTACTTCTTCGACTACGACAACAACAACCACATCCTCCACCTCGTGGCCGCCAGCGGCGTGTGGCTCAACGGGCACCAGTACGATATCTACCTCGACAACGGCAACAAGTTCGACCCCTACAATCCTGCGGCGACCCTGGTCGGCTCGCCCGGACCGGGTCCCAACGTGACCGACCTGGCCGGCAACTTCCTCCAGGCGAACGAGACCGACGGCTACACGCATTTCCGCCTGTTGTTGGCCAACACCACCAACACGGGTCCCGTGATCAACATGCCGTCGACGGCCTCGGTGCAGGCGGCCTATCGGGCGTCTCTTCCCAACACGTCGCCGGCGTTGCCGGCCGGCTCGATTTACGAGGGCACCAGCGTCACTTTCGGCGTGGCCCAGGGCGATCCGATCACGGCTTACGACGTCGACGCCAACGGCGGCAGCGAAACGATCACGATCACGGCCAATACCGGCACGCTGTCGCTCACCAACACGGCGCTTGTCGCTCTCCAGGGAATCGGCATCGACATCACGAAGATCGGCAACGGCACGGGCACCATCACCCTCACGGCCCCGTTGGGCGATCCGACGACGGTGCCGCCGACGGCCGGCATCGACACCGCGCTGGACGGACTGGTTTATACGCCCGACGCCAGTTTCAACAGTCAGGCGTTTGGTCAGCAGGCGACCATCACGATCAGCATCAGCGACAACGGCAACTCTCCGCCGCCGGCGCTGGTTACCTCGACGACGGTCGGCTTCACCGTGGTTGCCGTGAACAACGCCCCGTATATCACGCTGGGTGCCACTCCGCCCGTAACGCCCGCGCAGGCCGTCACGACGGTCAACGTGACCACCAACGAAGTTGACGTACCGCCGAGCGGGCAACTCGTGTTCTCGGCCGCCAACGGCAACCAGATCCAAGTCCACGATCCGGACGTGGAGAACCTCACGTTGGCGCCGGGTGACGTGAACAGTCTGGCGGTGGGTGTTCCGCCCGTGCTGCAAAATCCCTACTACACCGACAGCACCAAAGTTCTCGAGGAGAAGATCACCCTCTCCCCGGCGACCGCCGGCACCGTTTCGCTTGGTTCGACAACCGGCCTGACTTCGGTCAGTGGCAACGGCACGGCGTCGCTCGATTTCACGGGCACGCTCTCCGCCATCGACAACGCCCTGGCGACTCTCACCTTCACGATCAAGACCGAGTTCGCCGGCACGGTCACCTTCACGCTCGTCACCAGCGACAACGGCAACGTGGGACTCGGAGTGGCGCCGACGTATGCCTCCGGGGTGCACCCGCTGGCCAACACGGCGGTAATCAACGTCAACGTCATCAGCGACAACGACGCCCCCGTGCTCAACCCGCCCGGGCTGCTGTCGTTCCCCTCCCTTCACGAGGACGCGGGGAGCGGTCTGCCCGGGGAACCGGCGGACAACGGCTCGACGGTGCAGAGCATGCTCTCGTCGCGGGGGGCCGGCACGTCGGCGACCCCGCCGGCGGTCGACACGGCCACCTTGCCCGCGCCGGTACAAGCGGCCGCCGCGGCCGGCGGCAGCGGCGGCGCCCTGGGCACGGGTGCTTACTACTACGAAATCACGGCGACTCTGGCGGGCGGCGAAACGACCGCCAGCAACGAGCAGGGGGTGCAGGTTTTCGGCCCCAACGGCGAAGTAACGCTCCAGTGGGGCGCCGTGGCGGGAGCGACGGGATACAAGATTTACCGCGGCACCTTGCCCGGACAAGAGAACGTGCTGGTGGCGGCGGTTGGAGCCACTCCCACCACCTTTGTTGACACGGGGGCCGGCGTAGCGGGAACCCCGCCGGCGGCCAACAACGCGCTGATTGTTCCCCCGACTCAGCCGGCAGCTCCTGTTGCCTCCGCCACCGGCGGCGGCATCACTGCGGGCACCTACTACTACGTGGTGACGGCCACAACCGCGTCCGGTGAGACCCTGGCCAGCAACGAACGACTGATAACGGTGAGCGGACCGACAAACGCCGTCACCGTGAGCTGGACCCCGGTTGCCGGCGCCACCGGTTACAAGATCTACCGCGGCACGGCTGCCGGCGGCGAAAATCTGCTGATTGGTGCCGCCAGCGGAGAGGTGACGAGCCTGGTGGACTACGGCGGTGCGATCACCACCACCGCCGGCGACGCCACGGGGGACGGCATCGCCATCACCAGCGTCGCCGTCGCCGGCACCGGCGTCTGGCAGTATTCGCTCAACGGCGGAACGAACTGGACGACCTTTCCAACCGGCCTGAGCACGACGAACGCCTTGCTCTTGAGCGCCACCGATCTTGTGCGTTACCTACCGCAACCGGAGGTCAGTGGCAGCGTCTCGCTTTCGTTCTACGCGTGGGACGGCAGCTTCGACTTTGGGACCCAGGCCTACGACCAGGCCGGAAGCGTCATCAATCTCACCGGCGCCGGATTCGGCGTCACTTCTCCCTTCAGCCTGGCGTCGGCCGTCACCACGCTCAACGTGCTGCCCGACTTGGATGCACCGTCGCTGTCGTCGCCGACCGTCTCATTGGGGTCGATCGAGGAGGATGCGGACCAGCCTGAGGAGCTGCCCGGCAACCCGAACGCCGGCTTCTTGATTTCGTCGTCAGCCATCGGCAGTGACATCCACCTGCACGCGGAAGGGGCACAACTCGGCATCGCCGTGACGGGCGTCACCGGAGCCGGCCAATGGCAGGTGTCGTTCGACGGCGGCAACACCTGGCCCGTGACGATCAATCCGTCGGTTGCCCCGACGGCCGCGCTGCTCTTGGATGGCAGCGATCGCGTCCGCTTCCTGCCAAACGAAGAAACGTTCGGCATCGCGACGATCGCGTTTGCAGGATGGGACCAAACGTTCGACGCCATTACCGGCAGGATCGACTTGCCGTCGACGGCGACTCAGCTCACGACCGTCGATTTGACGCAGGCCACCAGCGATCCGAGCGGTTCTTTGCCCTTCACCGAATCAACCCCCGGCACGCTGCCCGTTCAAACCGCGACCGCCACGCTGACGATCAACCCCGGCCTGGACGCGCCGTCCATCGCGAATCCTTCGGTTTTTCTCCCCGCGATCTCCGAAGATCTCGGCCAACCCGGCGAACCGGCCAACAACGGCTTCCGGATTGCCACTTCGGTCATCGGCACCGACATTACGATTCACACGTCGAACGAAGGCGGCAAGCTGGGCATCGCCGTGACCGGCGTCAGCACCGGTTCGGCCAGCGGCGTGTGGCAGTGGTCGGTCGACGACAACGTCTGGAATACAATCAGCGGCGTCAGCCCGTCGAATGCGCTGTTGCTCGACGGCAGCGACTGGCTCCGTTTTCTCCCCGCCGAAGAGACCTTCGGCACCGGCAGCAATTCGCCGACTCTGTCCTTTGCCGCCTGGGACGAAACGTATGACGCGATTACCGGCACGGTCGACGTGCCCTCGGCGCCCGGGCTGCCGACGTTCGTCAATCTCTCCACGGCCGTGGCGGGCAGCGACCCCGGCGGCTCGCTGCCTTTCAGCGAGTCGACACCCGGCACGCTGCCGGTGCAGATCGCCACGGCATCGCTCCCGGTCAACCCTGGGCTCGACGCACCCAGCCTGAAACAGCCATCGATTACGCTCGCCTCCATCGGTGAGGACGCCGGCCAGCCGAACGAAGCGGCCAACCCGGGCTTCCAGATCTCCGACCCCGTCAAGGGCTTGGCCCAGTACATCACCATCAACACGCTGGGCGAAGGGGGCAAACTCGGCATCGCGGTGACCGGCGTGAGCGGCGGCGGCCAGTGGCAGTGGTCGACCGACGACACCAACTGGAACACCATCCCGGCCACGACCAGCCCGTCGACCGCTCTGCTCCTGGACGGGAGCGACTATCTGCGGTTCCTGCCGAACGAAGAGTTCTTCGGAAGCGGGAGCATTTCGTTCGCCGCCTGGGATCAGACCTTCGACGCGCTCACCCAAAGGATCGACCCTGCTTCAACACCCGCCATTCCGTCGATCGTGAATCTGGCGGCCGCGGTCGCCGGCAGCGATCCCGGCGGCTCGCTGCCTTTCAGCGAGTCAACGCCCGGCACGCTGCCCGTGCAAACCGCCACGGCATCGATCCCCGTTACCCCCGGGCTCGACGCACCGAGCCTGACACCATCACCGATTACGCTCGCCTCCATCGGCGAGGACGCGGGGCAGCCGAACGAGGCGGCCAACCCGGGCTTCCAGATCTCCGACCCCGTCAACGGATTGGCGCGGTACATCACGATCAACACGCTGGGCGAAGGGGGCAAGCTCGGCATCGCCGTAACGCGCGTGACCGGGGGCGGTCAATGGCAGTGGTCGACCGACGACACCAACTGGAACACCATCCCGGTCACGACCAGTCTGTCGACGGCCCTGCTGCTGGACGGCAGCGACTATCTGCGGTTCCTGCCGAACGAAGAATTCTTCGGCGTCGGCATCAATTCGCCGACCATTTCCTTCGCCGCCTGGGATCAGACCTTCGACCTACTGACCGGCAAGATCGACGCCGCCTCAACGCCTGCCAGCCCGTCGATTGTGAATCTCTCGGCCGCGGTCGCCGGCAGCGATCCCGGCGGCTCGTTGCCCTTTAGCGAGTCGACACCCGGCACGTTGCCCGTGCAAGTTGCCACGGCTTCCCTGCCGGTCAACCCGGGCCTCGACGCGCCGACCTTCACGCAAACTTCCTTTACTCTGCCGGCAATCAAGGAGGACCAGGGCCAACCCGGCGCGCCGGCGAACAACGGCTTCCAGATCTCCGCCTCGCCCATCGCCGCCGACATCACGATCAACACGCTGAACGAAGGCGGCAGGCTGGGCATCGCGGTCACCGGCATGACGGGGGGCGGCGTATGGCAATGGTCGGTTGACGACAGGAGTTGGAACACGATTCCGGCCACGACCAGCCTGTCGACGGCCCTGCTCTTGGATGGCAGCGACTACCTGCGGTTCCTGCCGAACGAGGAGTTCTTCGGAACCGGTATCAACTCGCCGACCATTTCCTTCGCCGCCTGGGACCAGACCTTCGACGCGCTCACCGGCAAAGTCGACGCGGCCTCGACACCCACGAACCTGACGATCGTCAATCTGCAGGCCGCGGTCGCCGGCAGCGATCCGGGCGGCTCACTACCCTTCAGCGAGTCGACGCCCGGCACGTTGCCGGTGCAAGTTGCCACCGCTTCCCTGCCGGTCAATCCGGGCCTCGACGCGCCGACCTTCACCGCGACGAACGTCACTTTGCCGGCCACGCAGGAGGATTCGGGCCCATCGGGCGATAAACCCAATCCCGGTTTCCAGATTTCCGCGTCGCCCATCGCCGGGGCGATCACCATCAACACGCTGCCCGAAGGTGGCAAACTGGGGATCGCCGTCACGGGCGCCGACAACTCGAACGGCCAGTGGCAATGGTCGACCAACGGCACGACCTGGGTGCCGCTCTCAACCAGCACCACGAGCGTGGTGATACCCACGCTTTCCAACGCCCTCTTGTTGGACGGCAGCGACTGGCTGCGTTTCGTGCCCAACCCCGAGTTCTACACTTCGGGGCAATACGCCGGCCCGGCGCCGACCATTACCTTCGCGGCCTGGGACGAAACGCCCGACATCTTGACCCTCGTCAACGGGCAGCCCAGCGTCGATCCTGCTTCGACCCCCACCAAGCCGAGCACCATCGACCTGACGAAGGCCACCAGCGACCCCGGCGGCTCTTTGCCCTTCAGCGAATCGTCGCCGGGAGTCCTTCCCATCCGACTGGCGACCGGCACGATCGCGGTCACGCCGGATAACGACGCCCCGCAACTCGACACGGCCGACGCCATTCACTTCAGCTCCATTCTGGAAGACGCGGGCTCCGGTCAGCCGGGCGCCCCGCCGGTGCCGGCGGGTTCCACCGTCCTGGCCATGCTTACGTCAGCGGGCTCCAACGTCGTCAGCCTTTTCGCCGACGGCGCTAAATTCGGCATCGCCGTCACCGGGCTCACGCAGATCAACAACGGCACCTGGCAATACTCGCTCAACGCCGGCGCAAGCTGGACGAACTTCCCCAACGTTTCGCCGACGAGCGCTTTGCTGCTGAGCGGCAGCGACCTGGTCCGCTTCCTGCCCGCGGCGAACTTCAGCGGCGACAACGCGGGACACGGCTCCGCTCCGAGCCTGTCGTTTGTCGCCTGGGACGCCAGCTACGACTTGGCAACCCACGGTCCGGACACCCACGGCAGCCTGGTCACGGTGAGCCAGGCGACCACCGGCGGCACGTCGTCGCCCTTCAGCGCCGACACGGCCGTGGCCACGCTCTCCGTATTGTTCGTCAACGACGCGCCCAGTTTCTTCCTCTCCGGCAACCCGCCGGCGGTGAACGAAGACGCCGGCTCGGTGAGCGTTCCCAGCTTCGTGCAGAAGGTCAGCCCGTCGGAGAACTACCCGCCCGAGCTGAATGAAGCGAGCGAGGTGTTGAACTTCAACGTCGTGAGCAACAGCAACCCGGGCCTGTTTGCCGTCGCGCCGGCGATCGTCGTCAACGGCGACGGCACAGGAACGCTGACCTACGTTTTGAACCCCGACGTCAGCGGCACCGCCCAGATCAAGGTCAACCTGCACGACGACGGCGGCACAGCCAACGGTGGAGTCGACACCTCGGCGAGCCAGACCTTCACGATCACGGTCAACTTCGTCAACGATGCACCGAGCTTTAACCTGCCCAGTCTCACCACGTCGGTGAACGAGAATTCGGGCGCCGTGAGCGTGCCGGCCTTCGCGACCAAGGTCAGTCCGTCGCAGAACTACCCGGTGGAATCCAACGAGTCCTTCCAGACGGCCCACTTCAATGTGATCAACGTCAGCAATTCCGCCCTCTTCGCCGTGCCGCCTGCTCTGACGGTGGGCGCCAACGGCAACGCCACGCTCTCGTACACCCTCAGACCGAACGCCTTTGGCACGTCGCAGGTCACGGTCGATCTGCAGGACAACGGCGGCACAGCCAACGGCGGCGTCGATACGTCGGCAACGCAAACGTTCAGCATCACCTCGACCTTCGTCCCCGTGGCCCCCTTCTTCACCCACACGGGTCCCGATCAAGTCGTCAACGAGGATTCGGGGCCGGCTACCGTCACCGGCTGGGCCAAGGCCAGTCCGGGTGTGGACGGCGACCAGCAAAACGAGACGATCAGCTACCTCGTCACGGCCGCCAATCCGGCGCTGTTCAGCGCTCCGCCGGCTATCGATGCGTCGGGTACGCTCACCTACACCCCGGCCACGCATGTGGCCGGCACGACCGCGGTCACGGTCATCGCCCAGGAGACCGGCGGGGCGCTGGGAGCGAGCATCGTCAATTCGCAGCCCTACACGCTGCACATCACCATCGAGCCGGTCAATCACGCCCCGACTCTGAAGACTCCGCTGCCGAGCGTGACGGTCAACGAAAACGCGACCGACTTTGTGTTCAACAACCTGGCCAACGTCTTCGACGATCTGGACCAGGATCTCGGCCTGGGCGATCCGATGACTTTGTCGCTGGCCCCCAACGCTAACCCCAATCTGCTCACCGCGGCCCTGTCGAGCAATGACCCGGCGACCGCCAAGCTAACCCTGCACTTCCTGACCAACCAGTTCGGAACGGCCACCATCAACCTGATCGCCACCGACCAGGCGGGATCAGTCACGGACCCGATTTCCGTCACCGTGAACCAGGTGAACCAGGCCCCCTCCTTCACTGCCGGAAGCAACCAGCGCGTGGCGGCGAACGCCGGCCAGGTCAGCGTGCCGAGTTGGGCCACCGTGATCAGCGACGCGGCCAACCCGCCCGGCCAGACGCTCAGCTTCCAGGTCGTGAAC
>DASZPH010000013.1:0-1920 GCA_035550375.1 Pirellulales bacterium
ATCGTAGCGACTTGCGCAAATGATGGAACGCAAGTTCGTCGTTCCGCCTTCAGGCGGTTTTCGAATGTCGGTGGACGCTCGGCCGCCTGAAGTTTATCAGCTCGTCGGGCGAGCCGATTGCAGGCAGGAACAGGGGCTGGACGTCTTGCCTATGCTTGAAGATGGGTGTGCTCGGGTGAAGTTGACCGATTCCGCATTGGTGCTTCGTGCCCGCCCTGAAGTTTGGTCGCGAAGGTTGGTGACGATGGCATTGGCGACGCGAGGCGGCGGCTGGCCGCCGCGCGATCCCGTTGAGAAGAGTACACGCGGAAGGACCTTCGCCCCCGAGCCGCATGTTTCGGGAGTCGTGAGATGAGTCGGCAGGGAAAAAAGGCGAGAGGGAGCGAGGGGACTGCGCAGTTGGAGCAGATTCATTGGAACGCGGCCGGCATCGATGTCGGCAGCGAGGAGCATTGGGTGGCCGTGCCGCCCGACCGTGGCACGCCGCCGGTGCGGAAGTTCGGGGCCTTCACGGTGGATCTGGAAGCTTTGGCCGACTGGCTTCGAGAGTGCCGGGTCGACACGGTCGTGATGGAATCGACCGGCGTGTACTGGGTTCCGCTGTTCGAACTGCTCGAAGCGCGGGGGTTCGAGGTGCTGCTGGTCGATCCGCGGAAGCTCAAGAGCGTGCCGGGCCGCAAGACGGACGCCCTCGACTGCCAGTGGCTGCAGCAGCTGCACACCTTCGGCCTGTTGTCGGGCGCGTTTCGTCCGCGGGACGCCGTGTGCGCTCTGCGGGCCTACGTGAGGCAGCGGTCGATGCTGGTCGAGAGCGCCGCCCGCCATGTGCAGCACATGCAAAAGGCGCTCGCGCAGATGAACGTGAAGCTCGAGAAGGCGCTCAGCGACATCACCGGCAAGACGGGGCTGGCCATTCTGGACGCGATTCTCGCGGGCGAACGTGATCCCCGGGTGCTGGCTCGCCTGCGGGACGAACGCTGCCGGCACGACGAGGAGACGATCGCCAAGGCCCTTCGGGGAAACTGGCGGGACGAGCATCTCTTCGCGCTCCGGCAGGCGCGGCGGCTGTATGCCGTCTACGGCGAGCAGATCGCCGAATGCGACCGGCAGATCGAAGCCCACCTGGCCAGCTTTCCCGACCAGTCGGACGGGACGCCGCTGCCGGCCGACGGCTCGCGCCGCACGCACGCCAGCGCCCCGTCGTTCGACGCCCGCACGGCGGTGTACCGCGCTGCGGGGGTCGACCTCACGCGGATCGACGGGATCCAGGGGCACACGGCGCTCAAGCTCCTGAGCGAGATCGGCACCGACATGAGCCGCTGGAAAACGCACAAGCACTTCGCCAGCTGGCTGGGGCTGTGCCCCAACAACAGGGTTTCGGGAGGCAAGCGGCTGAGCAGCCGGGTGCTGCCGTCGGCCAACCGGGCTGCGGCGGCGCTGCGGCTGGCGGCCGCCAGCCTGCACCGCTCGCAGACGGCGCTGGGGGCCTACCTGAGACGCATGAAGGCCCGCCTGGGTGGTCCGGCGGCTGTGACGGCCACGGCCCACAAGCTGGCCCGGCTCGTCTACGAGGTTCTCAAGCACGGCTGGACCTACGTCGACAAAGGCGTGCAATGGTATGAAACCCAATACCGGGACCGCATTCTCACCTCCCTCAGCCGCAGGGCGAAGGAACTCGGCTTCCAACTCGTCCCCTCCGCCCCCAACTCCGACTGTTCCTGAGAAGGCGGAACTACGAAAGGAATCCTTGCCCGCCGAATGCCGCAGCGTCTAAGGTGTGCGACTGGGCAAACTGGCAGGTCTGCCGCCTTTCGCCGGATCATAGCGGCCCTGGAAAAACGTGACAACACGGCCTTGATGCGAAGTCTCCGCAGATTTTTGCCGCTTCGCGGCCACCCAACGGTTTCCTCCTCTGGTCTG
>DASZPH010000014.1:0-3128 GCA_035550375.1 Pirellulales bacterium
TGGGAGGCGGAGCGTTCGTTGTCGAGCTACTTCCGCTTTTACTGCGAGGAGCGCGTGCATCAGTCCCTGGACTATCGCACGCCGAAATCGATTTATCGTGGAGGTGTCTAAAGCCCGTCGCGTCCAGGCGACGAAAAAAAATGCATGAAGTGCCGCAAAAAATGGGGATAGTCAAACGGAACTCTGAGCGGGGATGTGATTCAGCGGCCGCGCGAGACCCGGGAAGGGGTCTCGCGGGCCGCCATCCCGTCTATACCTTAAACAGCCTCGATCGGCGCCCAAAGATTGGGGTCCACCTCACACGGAACCGTTTCCGCTGGGCCGCATCCGTGCCACTTACGACTCCGTCCAGCCAGAGACGCGTCATGGCATCCAGGCCTTCGAAGTGTGGATGAATCCCGAAGCGCGAAGTAAGCAAGCCGCTGAAGAAAGCAACCGTCGCGTGCGACTCCTCGTCCGTTTTCCATTTATGAGCAATCAGCCACCAGGCCGCTCCGCGTACCGTCGGATCGGCGTTATCAAAGGCGCTTTGGGCTAGTTCAGCAATCGAATCGACGTTCACAACACCGTTTGTGACAAGGTGCGTATTGGCGGCGGTCAGGATCAGTACTCGCGCATTCCCCTTTTCGCCAAACTGCACCGGTCGCCAGGCATCTGGCGGGACTTTGGTTCCGCGCGCTGTTCCCTCGGACGACTGCTCCCCGAAGAGCGAGTGCTGCGAGAATGCCTCGATTTCCTTGTGGACGCGTTCTTGCAGGTAGCGAAACGGTTGCGGTCGTGTCATGTGCAGTGTCCCGACTAGATTCCTGGCAAAAGGAGGTCAATGTAGGTCGAATTGACCGCAAGAGCCGCTTTTTTGCAGATATTTTTTGCGCGATGCACAGACGTGCGCAAGCGGCGCAAAACCGTAATTCGGCGCCTTCGACCGCCTTCCGTGCCCGTGCCTGAAGTCTTACGGTCGAGACTTGTGACGCGATGAGCGCGCGCATGCCGGAACGCGCTGCGCGATTCAAGCCGCCCTCACCCGCAGGGGGAGAGAGACAAAGCGCCGTTTCGTCCAATAACCACCGCATATCGCAGTTCCCGGCTGCGATCGGCCGTCAGGCTTCATACCCAAGCGATCGGCAGGTCGCGCATCGCTGCGCCTTCTTCTGCCGACAGCCACGCGCCGATCGGGAAGAGTACTGCCCAATGATCGTCGTCGGCGACAAGATAGTCCATTGCAAACGCCTCCATACCGCGCGGCTCGCCGGAGCGCTCGGTGGAAAGCCAGACTGTGGGAACGCCTTCCCTCAACTCAATGTACGTAAGTTTGCCAGGCCCTTCGAATAGTTTGAAGATCGCGCTATCGGGTGCCACAACCGGAAATATCTGCACACCGGACACGCGCCGTCGCGCGGTAAAAATGAAGTCGTAAAAAATAGAGTCGATACCGCTGCCACGGTACTGCCGCCCCTTGAAGACTATTGGAGCGGCAACTGGATACGCACTGAACCAGCGACCTGCCAGGGTCGGCTCCAAGAACAAAGCAAGATGCTCGGCTTGGCACATTCCGTCCTCGCGAGAAAAAAAATCGACGTGATACGGTTGGTCTTTTGCCGGTGCTCGCATGCGGTCGGTCGTGGGAATGCACTTAGCCACCGCCTACCCTAGATACCATACATCGCTTGCCAGAACTGCTGTAGCCACGCCTGGACCTGCAGCATTCTATCCTGCTGTGTAGCGACGGCGGACGAGCCCATGGCGACATACGTAGCCCACCTGGCCATTATTTGCCCCTGATACGGGGCAGATAACGGGACAGGTTTGCTCTGTCGAAAACCCCCGGTTTAGGGCATTCGGTCCTCTGCATTTTTCCGGCGTTTGTGGCACACAGGCTCTACTAAAATCCCAACGAAAGCCACGTTTTCTACAGAGCAGGACAGGTTCAATTACTGATGGACTCGCGCCATAGAGTCACGCATTTTTAGCCGCCGCCCAGTCGACCGCCAACGAGGGCTCGACGGCTGCGGCCGTCGGCAGGGTGCACGCCTTGCGGAATACCTCAGGGCGTGTCACCCGCCGAGTGCAAAATATGGCTTGCTTGGAAAATTTCTTCAGGTATGCAAGGGACCAGTCAACGACAAGGCGAAAGATGGGAGGCCGAGAATGGGACCGAATGGCACGCCCGCGGGCGACGATGGACTGATTCTGGCGTTGGCGGCCGGCGCGACGGTGCGGGAGGCCGCCGAGAAAGCCGGCATTGGGGAACGAACCGTCTACCGCCGGCTGGCGGATGCCGACTTTCGGCAGGCCGTCAGCGAGGCCCGTGACCGGCTGTTCGACGCGGCTCGGGGCCGGCTGGCTGGGCTCGCCAGCAGGGCGGCGGAGACGTTGGAGCGGCTGATGGAAAGCGACAAGCCGTCCGAGGCCCTGGGGGCCGCGAAAGCCGTGCTGGAGTTGGGGCCACGGTTGCGGGAGGCGGCCGACATCGAAGAGCGGATCAGCCGCCTCGAAGACGAGAACGACGAAGAGATCGACGGGATGGAGATCGACGGGATGCAAACGCCCGCGTGCGACGACGAACTGGTTCTGGCGTTGGCCGCCGGCGCCACCGTGCGGGAGGCCGCCGAGCAAGCCGGCCTCGAGGAACGAACGGCCCACCGCCGGCTGGCGGACGCCGACTTCCGGCGGGCCGTCAGCCGGGCCCGCGGCGGCCTGTTCGCTGCCGCCCTGGGCCGCCTGGCCGGTCTGGCGTGCAAGGCCACCGGCGTCTTGGAGCGGCTGATGGCAAGCGACCAACCGTCGGTTGCCCGGAGGGCCGCGAAGGCCGTCTTGGAGCTGGGGCCGCGGTTGCGGGAGTCGACCGAACTGGACGAGCGTCTGACTCGCTTGGAAGAGAAGGCCGACGAAGAGCCCCGCAGGAGCCCGACGCCAGTCATCATCGACAACGGGTGGTACGGCGAGGAATCGCCCTGAAAGACGGCAAAGGTCGACAGCCAGCAAGCCCGGATTCAGCCGCCCCCATCCAGCGCGACGCGTAAGCGAGGAGCACGACGCAACTTCCCTCGCTCACCTTCGGCGTTCCTATCGGCGCAGTCTGCGCGCAAGTCTATGCCGGGCCGGTGAATAATCCGCGCCTCGCCCAC
>DASZPH010000015.1:0-1990 GCA_035550375.1 Pirellulales bacterium
ACGCACGCACTCTTGGCTCAACCGCGCCCGGCGGTTACTCACTCGCTGGGAAAAGAAAGCCGCGAACTACATAGGCTTCTTGCATCTTCAGTTTGCGATCATCGCCCTGCGGACCGCAGGGGTAATCGGATAGGCTCTTAAGTGTTTTGACCTGTAAGGCCCCATCGAGCCCGGCAAGCTCAGATCCCGTCAGCCGACAGCTCTCGAACACGATCGAAAGTGGGGGGCCATCATGGCCCAACTTTATCAAGGCGCCGGTTGCAAAACGGCAGTCTTTGAACCGAACTTCGACACGGCGCTCTTTGGAAATACGCCCGATCAGAGCCAACTGATCGTGCTTTAGAGTAGCCCCGGTAAAACACACACTTATAGAAAGCGTGCCATCTTCTTTATTCCTGCTTTCTGCAGCCACAAAGGCACCGGCGTCGACAAGATCTTGCAGACCGGGGTCCGAGAATCTCTTCGGCTCAGGCTCGACTGTTAGGGGCGCCTGCGGCGGGGTTGGGCCGTTAGCGTTCCCTGAGGCGCCCTGTTGGTGCCGCTTAGCGGGGCTGCACGCGAACAACACCATGCAAGCTAAGGCGACCGTGACACTGCATGCGGTGCCCGTTGCACCTCGCGCACTTTGCCGTTTGCGGAGTGCAGGCGAGTCGCCACGCGCAGTTGAAGCGCGACTTGCGGTTGTCCGGCAAATCATGTAACGTTCCTCACGCTAAAAATGCCACGAAGGTTACTGGCCGTGGGTGACCGTCTTCGGCGAATGATTCACGTATATGCAGAACACATAGGTCTGTACAGGGTCACCATTCAGCGTAGAAAAGGTGTCAGGAACCGTTTCTGTCCGGCGATCACGGTGTCACAACAAAGGTTCCCAACACCGTTGCTGCTCCGACACCGCCGCTGCTCCCAGGGCGTGCCACCCGCCGAGAGCAAAATATGGCTTGCTTGGAAAATTTCTTCAGGTATGCAAAGGGACCAGTCAACGACAAGGCGAAAGATGGGAGGCCGAAAATGGGACCGAAGGGCACGCCCGCGGGCGACGATGGACTGATTCTGGCGTTGGCGGCCGGCGCGACGGTGCGAGAGGCCGCGGAGCAAGCCGGCGTCGGGGAACGAACCGTCTACCGCCGGCTGGCGGATGCCGACTTTCGGCAGGCCGTCAGCGAGGCCCGTGACCGGCTGTTCGACGCGGCTCTGGGCCGGCTGGCAGGGCTCGCCAGCAGGGCGGCGGAGACGTTGGAGCGGCTGATGGAAAGCGACAAACCGTCCGAGGCCCTGGGGGCCGCGAAAGCCGTGCTGGAACTGGGGCCGCGGTTGCGCGAGGCGGCGGGAATCGAAGAGCAGATCAGCCGCCTCGAAGACGAGAACGACGAAGAGATCGACGGGATGGAGATCGACGGGATGCAAACGCCCGCGGGCGAGGAGGAACTGGTTCTGGCGTTGGCCGCCGGCGCCACCGTGCGGGAGGCGGCCGAGCAAGCCAGCGTCGAGGAACGAACCGCCCGCCGCCGGCTGGCGGATGCCGACTTTCGACGGGCCGTGAGCCGGGCGCGCGGCCGGCTCTTCGATTCCGCACTGGGCCGGCTGGCCGGTCTCGCCAGCAAGGCCACCGGCGTCTTGGAGCGGCTGATGGCAAGCGACCAACCGTCGGTTGCCCGGAGGGCCGCGAAGGCCGTCTTGGAGCTGGGGCCGCGGTTGCGGGAGTCGACCGAACTGGACGAGCGTCTAACTCGCTTGGAAGAGAAGGCCGACGAAGAGCCCCGCAGGAGCCCGACGGCCGTCATCATCGACAACGGGTGGTACGGTGAGGAATCGCCCTGAAAGACGGCAAAGGCCGACAGCCAGCAAGCCGGATTCAGCCGCCCCCATCCAGCGCGACGCGTAAGCGAGGAGCACGACGCAACTTCCCTCGCTCACCTTCGGCGTTCCTATCGGCGCAGTCTGCGCGCAAGTCTATGCCGGGCCGGTGAATAATCCGCGCCTCGCCCAC
>DASZPH010000016.1:0-2468 GCA_035550375.1 Pirellulales bacterium
CCGCCGACAGCGCCACCTGCGCCTTGAACGATGCCCCGAACACTCGACGCTTCCTGCTCACTATTCAGGCCCTCCTCCTGCTTGCCTCCTGCGAGGAGTCTACACCTTATTGCCCTGTCCAGTTTTCGGGGTCCACTTCATTCCATTCTGGGCTGCAAGCCAGCCCATGGCAGCTTCGCCGTAGTGCGTACCGAGGTAGGCCATGGTGGCCACGTAGCGGCGTCACACCACGTTTCGCTGGCAGCGCCAACAACTGGCCGTCATACTCAAGTGCCGGGGTCTTGTGGCGCTTTTGTGGCGCGCGAGCTTGGAAAACTGAGCAAACGACGCATTCGGCCGTCGCTTGACGAACCGCAAAAGCGCCCTATTATGCAAGGGTTTGCTGCAGACGGAGCAGCGCCACGGAAGGTCAGGTGCGGATTCCTGTCCTCTCCGCTCGCTGGCCTGCCCGTCAGTCACAAGTCGTGATGACACGAGCAGTTGCGTTTTTGGATTTCTCCAAGAATCTCCCGTTTGTGGCGCTTTGTAGCGGAAAACCTCTCCGCTCGGGAGTTTTTGGACAAATGGCCAGTCGAGTCGTTAGGAAAAAACCAAGCAACGATCGCTTCGCAGCCAAACAACATAGTTCCGAGTTTCGGGTCGGCCGTGTGCTCGTCCATCAGCGCGGCCAAGTCTGGTACTGCGGTACAGCGAGAACGGCCAGCGGCTACGCCCGCGGGTCGGCTTCGACCGTGAGCAAGCCCGCCGCATGGCGGCCGAGATCAACGCCCAATTGGAGTCGAGCGCGCCGAGCCTGCTGGGCTTCGAACCGGTGACGATTCCGGAACTGCGCCAGCGCTGGCTCGATCATCACGAGCACATCCGCCGCTCCTCGGTCAACACGATCAAACGCTATCGCGCGGCAACGAGCCACCTGGTGAACTTCGTGGAGGAAGCCTGTCGGGTGCGGCTGGCCTCGGACTTTCGGGCACGGCAAGCCGAAGAATTTGTAAAACATTTGAGGGGACTGAACGTCGCCCCCAACGGTCACAAGCACGCCAAGAAGCGCCTGCTCCGCGACGCCGGCCTAGAATTCATCCTGGAAACGTGCTGCTCACTTTTTAATTATGCGGCCAACTTCTTCAACGTGCGATCCTCGGCCCCCGTCAAACGCTGTTGAATTTCGACCAGTGGTACGCCAGCGAGTTGCAGGCGTTTGATGGCCAGTAGTTGCCACACGTGTCGCCACCCGTAATAGGCCGTGCGGCCCCGCATGTCCAGGGGCCGATCAAGCAGACCCAGCGTCGTGTAATACCGGATGGTTCTCAAATCGGGCACGTCGCGCACTCGGACCGACGGCTGCATGAGGTGCCCCGCCTCCAAGACTTGCCCCACGACTGTTTCGGCTCCAGCCGTGGGCGAGAGTCTGTTGCATGTACCAGAGGCGATGGTCGAGCTTCTTGATCTTCTCCAGCAAGATGACGTGGTGGAACCAAGTCGGTCGGCCTGACCGACGGTTATGCGGACGAGGCCCTGAAGCATGTTATGCGGGGGTGCGTGCAGATCGTCCACGGGGTCGGCGAGTTCCGCAATAAGATGGGCGACGCCCATGGCAAAGGGCCACTCGACCCGGCACCCTAGCTATGCTGACATCGAGGAGGCGATTATTCTTGATTAGAGAATCCGGTCCAGTCACGCCATCTGAACGGATGGCTTCGATTGACGTTCTTCGTGGCTTTGCCTTGCTCGGCATTTTGACGATGAACATTCTCTCGCTGGGCTTGCCATCAACGGCACGACTCAACCCCAATGTCGCTGGCGGTTTCACCGGGATCAACTACTACGCATGGCTGGCCGGGTATTTCTTGTTCGATGAGAAGATGATTACGATCTTCTCGATGCTGTTCGGTGCGGGCCTTGTGTTGATGACGGATCGCTCGAATCAGCAGGGAAGGTCATCGGCGGCTCTTTACTATCGGCGAGTGGGCATCCTCCTGGTGATCGGACTGATTCACGCCTACCTGATCTGGGACGGCGACATCCTCGTGTCCTACGCTCTCTGCGGAATGCTGGTCTACCCGCTGCGAAAGCTCTCTCCCCCAACTCTCGTGATTGTCGCCGTTCTGGTCATGCTTCCGTCCGTGCCGCTGACCGCAGCCGTGTCCAAGTTGT
Source organism: Pirellulales bacterium (assembly GCA_035550375.1). Lineage (GTDB taxonomy): Bacteria > Planctomycetota > Planctomycetia > Pirellulales > JAICIG01 > DASSFG01. The sequence continues at coordinate 2,152 of DASZPH010000016.1, forward strand.
TTCAATCGCTTCGGGAAGCCTCCGTTCGGGTCCAAGACGCCGAGCAGAAGGGCGAAGCCGTATCGCTCGAAGACAAGGAGTTAGCCGAAGGCTGGGACGGCATCCGAAGGGCATTTCATCCCACTGCAATCGAAGTGACCGAAACGATCAAGGAGAAGCGAGAATCGTCCTACTGGAATCTAGTCCTTAAATAAGCGTACGCCGTATCACGGTGGCGGCCTCACGGGCGGCGCAGCCGCCCGCAGCGGACCCCGTCGGAGCCGTTGGCAAGATCTCGAATTGTCGGTCCGTCATCAAGTTCCTTCAGGGCTAGGCGC
>DASZPH010000017.1:0-15467 GCA_035550375.1 Pirellulales bacterium
TCATCCTTGAACGGGCCTAGTTTTCTCTCTGGGCTTCCCAATTCACCCAGCTACAGGCTCGACCATACCCGAAATCTGCCAATTCTCCCATTGACGTTCCTCAGAAAATCCGTTCCGCGCGCAATTCACCTTATGCACCCATCGCTCACCGCGACCTGGCAATCGACGTTTGTACGTAGCAAGGTCCTCCTAGACCCGCATGGGGAAGTGATCTTGTTCGGGTTGGCAAAAATTGCGAACTTTGTCCAGCGGCGCTCTCGATCGTGCCGGACTGCGCAAACGGGGAAAGCGGGGCGCAGTTCAGGCCGCCGCGTGGGACGGCCGCAATCGGGCTCCGAGAATTCAGCAAGGAACGCCAGAGCATGCTCACGGCCCGTCAAAGGTCTCTGCTTTTCGGTTGGCTGCTTCTGTGGGGCGCGGCCGATTTCGCCACCACTCGGGGGGAACCTCCCAGCGATCCATCCGCGCCCTCTTCACCGGACGATGTGTCGTCTGCCAAGGCATTACCGGAGGTGACCGTCCATGCGATTGAAAGCCGGATCGCCGAGATCAAGGCCGCCCCGGATCTGGACGACTCGGCCAAGGCCGCGATTCTCGCCGTTTATCACGAAGCGCAGTCGGAGATCGAACGCACGGCCGCGCTCGTCGAGCAAACCGCGCGGTTCAAGCGAGCCCTGCGCCTTGCGCCGGGTGCGCTGGCCAAGGTGTGTGCCGAACTGTCGAAGCCGCCCAGCGGGGAGCGAGCGGTCGTGCCGATCGACTCGACAACGACTCAGTTGGAGGCGCGGCTCGCTGAAATCCTGGAGAAGCTGGATCAGGCGCAAGAAGAGTTGACCCGAGTCGAAGCCGAGCCGCAACGCAGGAACGAACGGCGGCTGAAGGGCATTCCCGAACAGATTTACGCCGCGAGCAAGGCCATCGCCGAAATCGACGCGGAAGCATCGCAGGCACGCGCTGAAGATTCCCAGGAGATGGCCGACGCGCGGCGCGCCCTGCTCGCCGCGCGTCGCCAAGCGCTCGCCGCCGAAATCTTATGCTGCACGAGCGAGCGAGACCGCGACAACGCCGAAGACGAACTGCTGCTCAAGCAACGCGATCTGGCGGCGCAAAGGGTCGGCGAGTTGAAGCAGCTTGCCGAGGCCTGGCAGGACACCGTTCGCGCCTGGCGGCGCCGTGAGGCCGACGCCCGCGTGAAGCGGGCAGAACTCGACATGCGCGGCGTCTACCCGGCGCTACGGGCGGAGGCCGAAGAAAACGAAGCATTGGCTAGGCGGCTAACTCAGATCGACAACGACGTGGCCCGGACGACCCGACGAGCCGTGGAATTCGCCAGCGCCCGTGCGGACCTTGATCGCGCATTCCAAGGCTTGACCAAGAAGGTCGAGCTTGGCCTGGCACAGCAGCTCGGCCCGTATCTCTTGCAATACCGCGTCGATCTCTTGCGAAAACGGCGCGAGCTGGAGTCGTCCCGCCTGTCGCAATCCCAGATCGATGCGGCCCGCCAGGAATGGCTCGATCTTACCGATGAACGCAACTGGCTGAGCGACGTCGACCAGGCGTGCGACGAGCTGGTTCGCGAACTCGGTCCTCCCGGGGGCGCGTCGCAGGCAAGGCTAAGGGCCGAGGCGCTTCGCCTTCTGGAGAGCCGCAAAGAAATCGTCGACACCCTCATCAATGCCTCCGAGCATTATATTCGCGAAATGGGACCGCTGACGGCGGCCGACAAAGAGCTGTTCGATGCCTTCGATCGCCAGCTCGACTACATCGATGAGCGGATTTTCTGGGTGCGCAGCACGGCGCCCCTTTCGGCGGGCGACTTGGCGGCCGCGGGCAACGCGCTGCGGTGGTATACTCGGCCGCGACCGTGGCAAGCCGTTGCCCGGCAGTTCGTCCGCGGCGCGGCCGCCCGTCCGCTCCGGTGCGCTGGGGGGGCGGTTCTCTTTGCCGCGCTGGTCGCCGCCGAGCCGTTCCTGCGCCGGCGCCTCAACGACTTGGGGGCCAAGGCCGCCCGTGGAGCCGCGGACAACATGCTGGTGACCTTTCGAGCGCTCGCGCTCACGCTGCTAATGGCCTCGCCGTGGCCCGCAGGTGTAGCGTTTGTGGGGTGGCTCCTGGGGCAATCCCCCGGCGGCTCGGAGCTAAGCCAGGCGCTGGCTCGCGGCCTGGGCTTCACTGCCCCGACGTTGGCTCTGTTTGAGTTTTTGCGGCAGGCTTGTCACGGCCAGGGACTGGCGACGGCGCACTTTGCCTGGCCCGAGCGGAGCACGCTGTTGTTACGCCGGCAGTTGCGTTGGTTCATGCCGATCGCCATTCCGCTGACGTTGCTCGGCGCCACGACGCATGCGCTGGACAGCGAGCGTTGGCAATCTCTGGCCAGGTTGAACTTCATCGCGGCGATGCCTTGGGTATCGCTCTTGATCTATCGCCTCTTCCGACCCAAGGGCGGCGTGTTTCAGGAATTCCTTGCCCGCCGGCGCGGAACATGGCTGGAGCGCGTGCATCACGCCGTGTTCGTTCTAGCCGTGGCGAGCCCCCTGGCGCTCGCTGTTCTGGCGGGAATGGGCTACTTCTACACGGCTCGCCAGTTGGCCTGGCGCTTTCAGGCCAGCGGCTGGCTGCTGGCGATCTTTCTGATGAGTGGCGCGCTCCTGTTGCGCTGGCTTCTGATCGTCCGCCGCCGGCTCAGTATGCGTGGCGCCGGCCTGCGGTCCCTTGCCGCCCAAGAGGCGCGCCAGGGCGACCACCCCGCGACCGCCGAACCTGAGGACGAATTCGACCTCGCCACGTTGAACACGCAAACGCGACGTTTCGTGGAGACGACGCTCGTGGTCGGTTTTGCGGTTGGGCTTGGGTGGATCTGGGCCGACGTGCTCCCAGCGCTTTCGTTACTCAACGTGCCGCTTTGGTTTGTGGAAGGTCGCGGCGGCGCGGCCCAACTTGAGCCGGTGAAGGTAACACATTTGCTGGAGGCCGTGCTGGTGGTCATCCTGACCGCCGTGGCCACGCGCAATATCCCCGGCTTCGTCGAGATCGTGCTCTTGCAGCGCCTGTCGCTGGAGGCCGCCACGCGTTACGCCGTGACGACCTTGTTCCGCTACGCCATCGTTGTGGCGGGCATCGTGGTGGCCTGCCTGGCGGTGGGCATCACCTGGTCGAAGATCCACTGGCTGGTGGCCGCCGTCAGCGTCGGCCTGGGATTCGGCTTGCAGGAAATCTTCGCCAATTTCATTTCGGGCCTGATCATCTTGTGCGAGCGGCCGATTCGCGTGGGCGACATCGTAACGGTCGACGACGTCAGCGGCACCGTTTCGCGGATTCGCATTCGCGCCACGATGATCACCGATTTCGATCGCAAGGAACTGGTCGTCCCCAACAAGGAGTTCATCACGGGCCGCCTGCTGAATTGGACGCTGAGCGACCCGGTGAATCGAATCTGCCTGAACGTGGGCATCGCCTACGGGTCGGACATTGAAAAGGCCCGATCGCTGCTTTTGCAGGTGGCGGCAGAAACACCGGGCGTGCTCAAAGAACCTGCGCCGATCGCGAGTTTCGAGAGCTTCGGCGACAGCGCGCTCAACCTGGTGCTGCGTGTCTGTCTGCCCAATCCAGACCTGGAGAACCGCCTGGCGGCGATCCACGCGCTCAACACCAAGATCCACGATACCTTCCGGGCCGAGGGCATCGACATCGCCTTCCCGCAGCTCGACCTGCACGTTCACGGCAACCCCGCGGGCCTCTACCAACGGAAAGCGGCGTAACAAAGCAGCCGAACGCCCAGGCTTAGGCATTGTTTGCTGCCGACGTTGGTATAATCCCCGGCGGTAGTCCGAACGGCGCCAGGGAGGTCCAGGCGGTGAAACCGATTACGTTGCTGGGCAATCGACGGGCATGTTGCGACGGCATCACGCGGCGTGAAACGCTGGCGGCCGGCGCGCTGACACTGCTGGGCGGAATGTTCAACACGCCGTCGCTCCTGGCCTTCGAGCGGTCAGCCGCGTCCCGCCGGCCGGCACGGGCCAAGAGCGTCGTCCTCTTGTACCTGCAAGGGGGACCGCCCACGCAAGACATGTTCGACCTGAAGCCCGACGCACCCGACGGCGTGGGGGGAGAGTTCAGGCCGATCGCCACCAGCGCGGCGGGCGTCGAAATCGGCGAGTTGTTGCCTCTCTCGGCCAGATGGATGCACAAGGCGGCCATCGTGCGCAGCGCGTATCACAACGGCGGCTGCCATAAGAACCTGCCGATGTACACAGGCTTCGACGTCAATCTGCCCGACGAAGAATTTCGCGACAGCGATCCGCCCAGCATGGGGTCGGTGTGCGCCTTTTTGGAGCGTGACGATTCCAAACCTCTGCCGACCTACGCCTACTTGCCGTGCCCGCTGGGATGGGGCGAACTGCGGAAGAAAGCGGGGCCGCACGGCGGCTTTTTGGGACGCCGCTACGACGCGTTCTCCACCGAGTGCACGGCCTACGTCGATCGCCCGCCCGAAGTGCAATACGAAGCGCAAACACTACTGGGCGAGCCCCACCTGACGGACATGGAACTGCTCGACGGAATCACGCTTGACCGGCTCGACGGCCGGCGGCGCCTGGCCGAGCAGTTCGACGAACAGTTCCGCGCGCTGGAATCGCGGCAAGATCTGGGCAATTTTCCAGCCCAGCAACGGCTTGCCTTCGACATGCTGACGTCGGCCGCCGTGCGAGAAGCGTTTGACTTAAGCCGCGAAGACGACGCCACGCGCGAGCGCTATGGACGCACGCTGTTCGGCTCGACGACCCTGCTCGCGCGCCGGCTCGTCGAGCGCGGCGTGCGTTTTGTCAACGCGAGCTGGGACAACTTCTCGGCGCGTTTTCAGGTGAGCCGCGCCGGGTGGGACACGCACGAAAACAATTTTCCCATGATGAAAACGATGCTGCCCGACTTTGATCAGACCTGGTCGGCCTTTATCGAAGACCTGGATCGCCGCGGGCTGCTCGATGAGACGCTCGTGGTGACGATGGGCGAGATGGGACGTACCCCCAAGATCAACCCGAAGGGAGGACGCGACCACTGGACCTATTGCTATTCGGTGCTGCTTGCCGGGGCGGGTATCCGTGGCGGCACGGTCTACGGCGCGTCCGACAAGCAGGCGGCCTTTATCAAAGACAACCCAGTCCACATACGGGACATCTGCGCGACGATCTATCACTTGCTGGGAATCGATCCAGAGTTGACTCTGCTCGACAGGGCCGGTCGGCCCATCGCCATCGCTCACGGCGGCCGGCCGGTCGCGGGCATCTTGAGTTGATGCCAGCGAAAGTGAGTCCGGCACTTCGTTGACGGGAGCCGTCGGGGGGCGACCGCCTTGTCTGCCACGAAGCGTCGCGGCCTCCTCCCCCCCAGTCCTTGCCGCTTGCAATCCGGGCTTGGCTTGCTACACTCTGACAAACGTTTGAATGTAAGAACGTTGATCGGGGCTCCTCAGAGAAACGCGGCTGTCGTTCCGGAGGTGCAATATGCGATCCACCCGTTCAAAAGGGTTCACGCTCGTCGAGTTGCTGGTCGTGATCGCGGTCATCGGCATTCTCGTTGCGCTCTTGTTGCCGGCCGTACAGGCGGCCCGCGAGTCGGCGCGGCGCGCCCAGTGTACCAACAACCTCAAGCAGCTAGGCATCGCGCTGCACAACTACACCGACGCCAGGCGGAAATTCCCGCCGTCGACCATGCAGGCCACACCGCAGGCCGGCGGCTTTGAGGACGGCACGCTGGGTGAGTTCTTTGCCTTCGGCTCGTTGGCCCTGCTGATGCCCTACATGGAAGCGAACAACATCTACAGCACGATGGACTTCCGGCAACCTATCTACGTTCCCGGCACCGGCAGCGACGGTTACAGCATCTCGGCGGCCAACATGCTCGCCGCCGGGACGCTCGTTCCGATGTATCTCTGCCCCAGCGACATGTTCCGCCCGGTCACCTCCGATTACGGGGTCACCAATTTGGGGCCGGTCAATTACGCGGCCTGCATCGGCACCGGGATCAATTCCGGTTCCCCCTTCGACACCGACGGGCCTCTCTATGCGCAATCGTCGACGTCGCCCGCCGATTTGCTGGACGGCTTGAGCAACACGGCGGTTTTTTCTGAATGCCGCCTGGGGACGGGTCCGGAGAATGCCGTCGGGCCGATGCCCGGCAACGACATTCAGTCCATCTATGCATTTATTGCGGGGCCCGTCAGCAACGCGGCTTGTGCCGGGGCCGGGTTTTGGAACTCGACCAACAACAAGGGGTTCTTGTGGCTCGTCGGCGAGCTGCGCTGCACCTCGTACAACCACTACTACACGCCCAACCAGGTCATCTGGGACTGCATCGGCTTCGACCCAGACAACGGATACGCCACGACGGGCTGGCACGCGGCCCGGAGCAATCATCCGGCCGGCGTCAACCTGACCCTGGCTGATGGCTCGGTGCGATTTGTGAGCAGCGATATCAATGCGTTCATTTGGCGCGGCATGGCGACCCGCGCCGGCAAAGAGTCGCTCACTAGCGGGAATTGACCTCCGACGCAGAACCTGGGCAGCACAGAAGGACGGCCGTGACCGACGCTGAATTGCGACTTCTTCGAGAGCGCGGGTATCACATCGAACGAGCCCTGTTCGACGATCGTGAGGTTGCCGAGCTGCAGAACGAGGCCGATCGGTTGCTGACCCGCACCGATTTGATTTCGCAGGACAACGCTCGCTGCCGCTGGCAACCGCACTATCAAACGGGAGAGCTGCTCTTCGAGTGCTTCGATCCGTATTTCGACATTTCCCCTGTCTTCGTGGAGTATTCGCGGCACCCGCGTCTGCGTGAGCTGATGGGCGACGTTTACGGTGAGCCGGGGCACGTCTGCCACAACCAGTTCATCTACAAGCCGCCCGGCTCTAAGGGCTACGACTTGCACCAGGACTACGTCGGCTGGCCGATTTTTCCCAAAAGCTTTCACACGGTGGCGATCGCGCTGGACACGGCGGACGAGGAGACGGGGTCGATTGAAGTCTATACAGGTTGCCACCGCGACGGGCTGATGACACCCGACGACGGGCACTTTCACCATCTTTCGGCCGATCCGTTCGCCGGCAAGCTGCTCGTGCGGCTCGATCTCAACCCGGGCGACGCCGCCGTGTTTGGCTGCCTGCTGCCCCACGTTTCCGGTCCGAACCGCTCCCCGAACCGCTGGCGGCGGACGTTGTTCTATTGCTTCAACGCCGATTCGGACGGCGGCGACATGCGCGTTCGGTACTACGACTACTACCACCAGTGGAAGCGCGAGATGGCGGTTGAGTACGGCAAGCCGGTCCTGGAGCTTCGTTAGGAGCCGACCGTCATGATGAACCCGGATCGACCCAGGCCGAGCCTGCTTCGCCAGTTGCCGTTCTACTACGGCTGGGTCAACCTGGCGATCGCCGTCGTGGCCATGGTCGGCACGCTGCCCGGGCGCACCTGGGGGCAGGGGTTGATCACCGAGCCTCTGCTCGAGGACATGCGTCTCGATCGCGATCGGTACGCCGATTTGAACTTGTGGGCCACGATTCTGGGGGCCGCGTTCTGCCTGCCGGTCGGCCGCTTGATCGACCGGCTCGGTTGCCGAATCGTGCTGACCGGCGTGACCCTGGGCCTGGGTGCCACCGTGGTGACCATGAGCCGGATTCCCGACTCGGAGTGGCTCTTTTCTCTGGTGCTGCTGACGCGCGCATTCGGTCAGAGCGCTCTCTCCATCGTCAGCGTGGCCCTGATCGGCAAATGGTTCCAGCGCCGCGTCAGCTCCGCAATGACTATCTGGGCGGTGACCATGATCCTTGGGTTCGCGGCCGCGGAGCGGGCGCTGGGCTACGGCGTGGAGGCCTACGGCTGGCGGACGGCCTGGAGCACGACCGGCTGGCTGCTGATCGCGGGGTTGGCGCCGCTCGGCCTGATTTTCGCGCGCAGCACGCCCGAACAATACGGCCTTCACGTCGACGGCGAGGCCACCGCACCTTCCACGGAGCCGCAACCGGACGACGGCGTCTTCAGCCTGACACTCCTGCAAACGCTTCAGACCCCGGCCTTCTGGGTGCTGGCGCTGGCCTTGTCGCTCAACAGCGTGACTCAGTCGGGCATCGGGCTGTTTGGGATGTCGCTCGTGCGGGAGCTCAAACTCGAAGACGACGTTTTCGTGCAGATGATGGTCATCGCCACGTTCGCGGCTCTGCCCGGGAACGTGTTTACCGGCTGGCTCGCCAGAAAGTGGTCACTGCGTAGTCTCAACGCGATCGGCATGGCCCTGCTCGCGTTCTCCCTGCCCGTGTTGCCGTTGATCGAAACGCAGCTCGGCATCATCCTCTTTTCCAGCGTGTGGGGACTGGCTTGCGGCATTCTCTCGGTCTCCATGAATGCCATCTGGAGCCACACGTTCGGCCGTCGCCACCTGGGAAAAATCCAGGGCGCAGTCGCGGTGTGCCACGTCTTGTCTTCGGCCGGAGGTCCCAAGATCATGGTTCTGAGCCAGAATTTCACCAGCGGATATGGCGCATTTTTCTACGTTAGCGCGGCCCTGGCCGCCTTAACGACGATCGCCATCTGGCGGGTGTCGCTCCCGAGTCTTGCCGCAGACGCCGAACCGATCGAATCGATGTCGTTTGAACCGTCGGCAACCGTGGTTGCCGCCACAGAATGAAAGAAGGCCCGAATGTCAACGCTACCAGAAGTGCCCCTTGCGCCGGAAACGTCGACCTCGCAGTCGGCCGTCAAGTCACACTTGTCTCTGAACGTGGCCAATTTGTCCGCATCGGTTGACTTCTATCGCGCACTGTTCGGTCGTGAACCGGCCAAGCGCCACATAGACTACGCCAAATTCGAGCTGGAAACGCCCCCGGTCACGTTCTCCTTGCAACCCGGCCCACGTCCAGCCGGGGCCTCGTTGAGCCACATCGGCCTGCGGTTCACGTCGGAAGAAGCGGTGTTCAAGGTGCAGGAGCGTTTGCAGGCGGCGGGCATTCCTTTCTCGCGTCAGGAAGGAGTCGTTTGCGGCTATGCCCGGCAGTCGAAGTGCTGGGTCGCCGACCCCGACAACAACTACTGGGAGATTTACGTCCTGGAGGCCGACGTCGACCCGAGCAGGGTGCGAGCCTGCTTGACTCAACTAGTTCCGGCCGATGACGGCGAGCTGCCCGTCCCTGGTGACCTGAGCGACGAGCCTGTTGATACAGGTGCCGCTGACTGCCATGTGCTCTACCGCGGACCGTTCCGCGAAGTGCGTGACCGTGCCGGACGCACCTATCGGCGTGGGCAACGCATGCCGCTCACACGGCGGACGTTCGACGAGCTTCGCCAGGGGCCGATGGCCGACCAGTTTCTCTTCGCCGTCCAAGACGCGATCGGCACCTGCGGCGGCGACAACCAGCAGTCGCTCTGCGCCAAGCCCGAGTGAGTAGGTTCCTTTAACCTCCCTAACCGACCCCACGACTATGCCGTCTATTTTCAGCCAATCCGACACCTCGATCGACAAATTCCACTTCGGCTTGAACGTGAGCAACCTGGCTCAATCGGTGGAATTCTACTCGCTTTTTTTTGGTTCGCAGCCTTGCAAGTTCCTCGACGACTACGCAAAGTTCGAACTCCGTGATCCGCCGCTCGTCATGTCGCTCTTGCCCAATTCCCAGTTGCGCGGCGGCACGCTCAGCCACCTCGGTTTGCGGATGCCCGACGCGGCTTCCCTGGTCGACGTACAGCGGCGTCTCGAGGAAGGCGGGGTGAGCACGGAGCGAGAAGAGGGCGTGGAATGCTGTTACGCCAGACAGACCAAGTTCTGGGTCACCGACCCCGACCTGAACCTGTGGGAGGTCTACACGGTGGCCGAGGACCTGGAATACCACGGCATCGACCTGCCTCCGCGCGTCGTCGTCAAGCCCGCCGTGGCCGACGTGCCGAAACGAATCTGGGAACATCGCCTTGCTCAGCCGCTGCCCTCCCGCATCCCTCACGAGGACGATGAGCTCGACGAGGTGCGCTTGGAGGGGACGTTCGGCGTGAAGCGGGCTTCTGACGAGGTTGCCTCCCTCTGGCGGGAAGTCTGGCGTGTGCTCAGGCCCGGCGGCAAGGTTCACGTTCACAACCTGGTGGCCAATCGGCGGTTCGCCAACGGCACGCCCGTTTTGCCCGGGCCGGCGGCCGTCATCAAGCATGTCCCGTTGGAGGACGAGACGTTGCGGGAAATGGAACAGGCCGGCTTTCAGTCCGTGAAATACGACAAACTCGGCGATCATCCGTGTTTCACGTTCGAGGGGGTCGAGATGCGCGAGATGCGGCTGTCGGGATCAAAGCCGCGGCCGGCATCCGCCCGTCGGCAGCGAACCGTGATCTACCAAGGTCCCTTTGAAAGCGTCGTCGACGACGCGGGGAACGTTTACACGCGTGGCCGCCCGGCGTCTGTTTCGGACGAATGGTGGAGCGGACACGCTGAGTCGTCGTTCGTCGAAAACTTCGAGACTGTCGATCGCTGAGCCGTCTAATGTCGCAAAACTGGTATCTCATGGCGTTCGGCGTCGAACTCGGTCCGATGTCGTGGGACGATCTGCTCGAGCGCTCCTCTCGGGGAGATTTGCGGCTCGATAGTCAGATCCGACGAGGCGAATCGGGCCCGTTTATCCAGGCGGGAGACGTGCCGGGGCTCTTTGGCCCATCCGGCGACGAGCCAGACGAATCGGCCTGGTTCTGCGAGGTCCTGGGAACCGAGTTGGGTCCGATGTCGTGGAAGGAGCTATGCCTCCTGGCGGAGCGGGGAACCTTGCGCGGCGACGCGCGTGTGCGCTGTGGGAAAGGAGCGTGGGTTGCCGCCTCGTCCCTCGTCCCCCTCGCTCAACGTCCGATAGTCGCAGCGGACCACTCAACGGCGCCGCCGAGTGTCGCGCCGACAGAGCCGACAACGGTCCCGGCACAATTGGAAGAGGTTCTGGTCCAACCAGAAAGAGTCCCCGTGCAGCCGAAAAGTGTGGTCGAGCAGGCGGCGCGGGTTTCAGCGCCTACGACTAAGGCGGTGGCATCTCCGGCGCCGAGGCCGCACCAAGACGCCCACGCTATCGAGAATAATCGCACGGCGGCACATCCGGCAGCGAACCCCAAAGCCGTGGCCGCGGCTCCAACGAAGCCCGTCAAGAGCGCCCCTCGACGCAGCCCGGCGCGACCGGTTGCACTTCACTTCCCCGTCAGGTCTGCGGCGGTGCTCGCCGGCATCTTGCTGGCCGCCTGCGTGGGCTACTTCGGTTGGGTTTTGTTGAAGTCGAGATCGCTCCGCCCCGATTACCAGCAGGTCGCTGGCCTCTATCGACAGACTTACGAACAAATCAAACAGTTCCGCAGCCATCCTCAGAAACAGTCGCCCGCCGGCCTGAGATTTCAGTTTTCCCGCCGCGTCGCGGCCTTGCGGGCTCAACTTAACCAATGGTCGAGTGATCCGTCGGCCGGCCGACTGGCCGAGGCGGCCACGCAGCTCGAGCAGATGCTAGCCGATTGCCAGCCCTCGGGCGACCCGGGCGAGGCGTCGAGGTTTGCCGACAACGAGCAGCGTTTTCTCACGCTGCTCGATTCTTTCAAGAGCCAGCAATCGCCATGAACGCGGCTAGCGACCTCGTTCGAGCACGGCAGATCGAAACCTATCACGCGCAGGGCTATCTGGTGCGGCGCGACGTGTTCAGCCCATCGGAAATGCGCGAGGTGGCGGCGGAGGCCGAACGGTTGCTTGAACGCACCGACCTGATCGACAGCAACAACCTGCGCTGTCGCTATCAGCCGAGCGAGAACGGCGGCCCCTGCCTGTTCGAGACGTTCGATCCGGTCATCGACATCGCGCCGTGCTGCGCGCGGCTGGCGGCCGACCGGCGAATCTTTCACCTGCTCGAACAAATCTACGGGGGAAAGGCCTGCCTGTTCAAAGACAAGCTGATCTTCAAGCCACCCGGCGCGCACGGCTACCGTCTGCATCAGGATTACATCGCCTGGAAGAACTTTCCGCGCAGCTTCGTGACCGTGCTTATCGCCGTGGACGCGGCCGACGAGGAGAACGGCTGCACGGTCGTCTATCCCGGCTATCATCTCAAGGGCTGCCTGACGCCAGAAGACGGCGAGTTTCACGAACTGTCTGCCGACATGGTGGACGACTCGCGCGCGGTCCCGCTGGAATTGGAGCCGGGCGACGTCGCCTTCTTTGGTTGTTTCACGCCCCACCGTTCGGCGCCCAACCGGTCGAGCCGCTGGCGGCGGCAGCTCTACCTGAGCTACACCGCCGAGCGCGACGGCGGCGACCTCCGCGAGACCCACTACCGCGACTTCCACGCCTGGCTGCGTGCCAAGTACGCGGACTACGGCAAGCCGAACGTTTACTTCCGCTAGGGGTTGCCAAGGACCTGGCGTCCCTGCCGCGGTCGGTGCCCTTGGCTTTTCGGCAGCCACTTTGCCGCCGTTTCGCTCAGTTCATCGCCAGAAAGTCTCGCTGCCCGCCGCGCGCCCGCCCGGGCGATATTCAGGGAAATCGCCCCGCAACGCCCGCGGTTCCGGCGCATCCCTCCTCTCCTGCACCTGCCCCCTTGGGACCGTATGGCTCGCGGTCGGCGACGGGATTGCCGTGCCACGAATCTCAGCCGGTTCTGGGACTGGTACGCCGCGCAAACCGGCTTCGAACGAGAGGAACGCGGCGCACAAAACGATACATTTAGGTAGCAGGCTGCACATGTTGCTTAGCTAAGGTGAGTGAAGATTCTCTGGGAAACCCGCAACAACCGCGCCTTTTCACTTGCGGGCACAGATCTTGCTCATTTGAGTCCGGGGCGTCCCAGAGGCTTTTCGATGATTCTCGACACATTCAATCTTCCCCAAGCTCACCGCCAGACGGCGCCGGGCAAAATCGAGTGTTTCGGTTTGACCGACCGCGGCTATATTCGGGACCTGAATGAAGACCAGTTTCTCGTAGCCGACCTGCGCAAGTCGCTCGACGTCCACCACACGAGTCTTGGCCTCAGCGGCCACAACCACCTGACGGGCGACACGCACGGGCAACTCCTGCTGGTGGCCGACGGGCTGGGCGGACACGCGTCAGGTGAGCGTGCCAGCACGCTCGCGGTCGATTGTTTGACGCGCTTTGCCGTAAACGCGATGCACTGGTGCGCACGGCTTGACGACTGCGACGATGAGCGGGTCTTCGCCGAATGGGAGGAGGCCTTGCAACTTTGCGACGAGCAGGTGCACGCCGAGGGCAACGCGCGGCCCGAAAGCCACGGCATGGGAACGACCCTGACTCTGGCCTACGTCGCCTGGCCGAATGCCTACATTCTGCATGCCGGCGACAGCCGCTGTTACCTGTTACGCAACGGACGCCTGGAGCAGATTACGACCGACCATACGCTCGCGCAGAAGTTTATCGACGCCGGGATGATCACGCCCGACCAGGCCGGCCAGTCGCGCTTCAGCCACGTGCTCTGGAACGCCATCGGCGGAACCTCCGACAGGGTGTCGACGGAGGCCCACAAATTGGCTCTTGAGATGGGCGACGTCCTGCTGTTGTGCACCGACGGATTGACCAACGAAGTCGATGACGCGACGCTGGCCGAGATGCTTTCTCGCCCTCTGCCCGCGGCCGACGTCTGCCGCGAGCTGGTGACGGCCGCGAAAGAGGCGGGCGGCAACGACAACATCACCGTCGTCGTCGCCAGGTTTGTTGCCAAAGAGCAAGCGGGCACCTCCGGGGGGGCCGGCCCGCTGGGCGAGGTCTCTTTGTACGACACCGTGGATCTCGACGAGTTCCAGCCCTGACCTGACCCCTCAGACCTATGTTCTCACGGAGTCTGCCTACGGGTCGGTCCTACCTCAGTGGATCCCTGTCGAGGCTAGTCTCTACCGGCACGATCCGCTTGGCAGTCAGGTGCGTGGCGTCACGCTCCGGCAGGTACCCCCGAGTGCCGTTGATTCCCACGTTCTGGTCCAAATAGCGCCGCAGGTTGATGCCCGGCGCCGGCGAGACGTAAGCCGCCACCTGCCCGCTGGAATCGACGAGTGCGAACTGCGGCAAGCGGGGATCGACCGATGAGATCTGCGTCAGACGGCCGACTCCGTCGTAGCGCGTTGTGGCAAGCGGCGAACGTGCCCCGAGCTGCAGGCGGTCAGCGTCGGCCCCCGTCACCCTGCGTCCGCCGGTCCCGTGCGTGTTCATAACGGTCATGTAGCGCTGCCGGATCTCGGCGAAATTGTCGATCTTGCGCAGCACTCGGCGAATGCGCCCCCGCTCCAGCGCCGTCTCGGCGCGGCTCAGGGCGTCCTCCGCTTGACGCCTGAGCACCGTGAAATCCCAGCGAGCCGGCTCGTCGGTCACGACCGCAGACAGCGCTAGGTCGAGATCCTGGGCCTCCTCCTTGAGGTCGGCCTTGGGCCGGCGCTGCTCAGGCCTGATGGGAGTCGGGAGCGTGTCGTCGACCTCTTCCTCGTCGATGTCTTCATTGGCTGCGCCGCGATGGTCGTCAGGATCGAGTCGACTCCGGGCCGGCGCCCCCTTGTTCGGACGGCGCGTTGGCTCGTCGTGGTTGACGCGGCGAACATCGTCACCGTCCGAGTCTTCTTCGTCCTCGTCGTGTCCCCGCGCGACGTCTTCGGCTTCCTCCTCTCCGGGCTTCCGACGCTTGTTCTTGCGGTCTCGGAGTCGGTTGTTGTCGGGCAACGATTGTCTTCGCTCGGGTTCGGCCAGTTCGCGATCAAGATACTGCCCCGATATCCAGCGGAACTCTCCTGCGGGGGGCAGAATCTTGTACCAGGTTTGGGACGCGGGGCCCGGGTTGAACTCCTGGGCCTCCAGGATTTCGACTTCTTCCCCTCGATCGAGCCGCACCTGAATCACGTCGCGCGTGTCGCTGAAAGCGCTTCCCACGCGGGCCACCACCCGGTCGCCCGTGACCACGCCGACGTTTCCCCGGCGGGGTTCGATGAACTCCGCCGAGACCCAACTAAAGCACTCCGCGGGGGGACGTATGGCGCACCAGCCGCCTGGGTCGTGACGGTAGACTTCGACCTGCTGGCCTCGCTCCAGCTTGGCCACCGCGTAATAGCTTTCACCAGGACCGCTACGGATGTACACGTCCTGGGCCTTGACGTGCGCCGTGTACGGGAACTGCTCGGCTGAAACCCGTGCCACGCACAAGACGACGCAGGCGACGATAGCCAGGCGCAGCGTCATTGGGAGCAATCGACCTCAGCGAGAGAAGAAGTGACAACGGCAAGGATGGGAACGGACTTTTATCGAAATCGCTCTTGCGGCTCAAGGCCAGCTTGGTGCAAAGAGGCGGGCGGGGGTGCATAAGGTGAATTGCGCGCGGAACGGATTTTCTGAGGAACGTCAATGGGAGAATTGGCAGATTTCGGGTATGGTCGAGCCTGTAGCTGGGTGAATTGGGAAGCCCAGAGAGAAAACTAGCCCGTTCAAGGATGAA